>JAXDQI010000354.1:0-5337 GCA_034667965.1 Gammaproteobacteria bacterium | reverse complement strand
TCGAAGCGCCGCTCGCGGCCGGGATAGTCCACCGCCGTCACGTCGATGAAGCTGACGAAGCGGCAGCGCGGATCGTCGCGCAGGAAGGTGGCAAACTTCACCATGTCCGCCGCTTCGGCGGCCAGCGTCAATTCGCCGAAGGCCACGCTATGGCCGGTCACCGAGGGCGCCAGCGCCGCAGCAATCGTCGCGCCTAATGTGTCGAGCATTTCGTCCATGGCCGTGTCAGCGCTCGATGGTGCCGGTGCGGCGGATTTTTTTCTGCAACAGCATGACGCCGTAGAGCAGCGCCTCCGCCGTGGGCGGACAGCCGGGCACGTAGATATCAACCGGCACGATGCGGTCGCAGCCGCGCACGACCGAATAGGAATAATGATAATAGCCGCCGCCGTTGGCGCAGGACCCCATCGAGATCACGTAGCGCGGCTCCGGCATCTGGTCATAGACGCGGCGCAGCGCCGGCGCCATTTTGTTGGTCAGCGTGCCGGCAACGATCATCACGTCCGATTGCCGGGGCGAAGCGCGCGGGGCGAAACCGAAGCGCTCGGCGTCGTAGCGCGGCATCGACATCTGCATCATTTCGACGGCGCAGCAGGCCAGTCCGAACGTCATCCACATCAGCGAACCGGTGCGCGCCCAGATGATGAGGTCGTCGGCAGCGGCGACCAGGAAGCCCTTGTCGGAAAGTTCGTTGTTCAGGCCGACGAAATAAGGATCGTCCGCCCCGACCGGCTTGCCGGTACGCGGATCGATAATGCCGGTCGCGGCTGGCGCCGTGACGGGTGAATGTGGCGTCAATCCCATTCCAGGGCTCCTTTACGCCACTCATATACGAATCCAACGGTCAGGACGCCAAGAAACAACATCATGGAGCAGAACCCGAAGAACCCAATGCTGTCAAAAGCCACCGCCCAGGGGAACAGGAAACTCACCTCAAGGTCGAAGATGATGAAAAGGATCGCGACTAGATAAAAACGCACGTCGAATTTCATGCGGGCGTCGTCGAACGCGTTGAAACCGCACTCGTACGCGGACAGCTTTTCGGTATCAGGTCGCCTGTAGGCGACTAGGAATGGTGCGACCAGCAGCGCCAGCACGATCGCCAGCGCCACCCCCATGAACACAACCAAGGGCAGATAGCTCAACAATAGGTCGTTCATCGGCTCTCCTCCAACGAACTCCCGACCCGAATCGGAAACCCGTCCCATCTCCGGCATCCCTGGCGGGCGCCCAAGCCCGGCGCATTGGGGCCTATTTTGCCCCCGCAATTTAGCGGACACACTCCAATAACGAGGGCGTCGAGGCTTAGCGCAGTGCACCATGAGTGGCAAGACAGCGTTAAGTTTGACCTGTGGGACCAAATTTCGGATGTTGGGCAGAACCTGCCTTATTGGGGCCTGTCGGGATCTGCGTGCCCGAATGGACCCGTTCCAGCAAAGAGGAAACTTCCATTCATGCAACGCAAGGTGATGATTTCCTGCGCGGTTACCGGTTCGGCGGACTCGCCCAAGCGAAACCCGGCCGTGCCCGTAACGCCTGCCGAGATCGCCCAATCCTGCATCGAGGCTGCCAAGGCCGGTGCCGCAATCGTCCATATCCATGTGCGCGACCCGCAAACGACAAAGCCGAGCATGGACGGCGCCCACTACCGGGAGGTCGTGGAGCGTATCCGCGGCAGCGGCAGTGACGTGTTGATCAACCTGACCACCGGTCCGGGGGCCCGATTTGCACCGGACGCCGAGAATCCAGCCATGCCGGGCCCCACGACCACTTTAAGCCGGCCCGAGGTGCGGGTCAGGCACGTGGTCGAACTTCGCCCGGACATCTGTTCGCTCGACATGGGCAGCATGAATATGGGAGGGCGGGTTTTCATCAACACCCCGGAACATCTTGAATCCATGGCAGTTTCCATTCGTGAAGCCGGCGTCCTGCCCGAACTGGAGGTGTTCGAGACCGGGCATCTTCTGCTCGCCAAACGCATGCTCGAGACTGGTCACATCAAGGGGCCCGGCATGTTCCAGATATGCCTCGGCATCGCCTGGGGCCAACCGGCGACCCCGGAAGCCATGACCTATATGCGCAACCTTCTGCCGCCCGGCTCGCCCTGGTTCGCCTTCGGCATTTCGCTCCATCAGTTCCCGATGGTGGCCCAATCCGTCCTGCTCGGCGGCCACGTCCGGGTCGGGCTCGAAGACAACCTGTACCTCGAAAAGGGCAAGCTCGCGCCCAGCAACGCCGCTCTGGTCGAAAAGGCCGCGCACATCATCGAAGTTTTGGGGGATCACGTCGCTACCCCCTCGGAAGCCCGGGAGATACTTGGGATGCAAAAGGCGGCGTAGTCCTGGACAGGCAGCGCCCTCAATGGCACATATTCGCAACACTACAGCGGAGGACTAAAGCCATGACCCTTTCCGCATTTCATCCTGCGGCCATTTCCCGGGCCATCGCCCGATCGGCGTTTCTGGCGATTGCCCTGGTCTGGACGCTGGCAGGTTCCAATAACCTCGCGGCACAGGAAAAACTCAAGGCAAGCGCGCCGGTTCTGGTGACATCGCTCGGGCAGAGCCTCGACGCGTTCCAGGTTCAGCTGGCGGTTCGTCGCGCCGGCATTGCATTCAAATATGACGCGCAGGCCACGCCCGATCTGCTCGCCGAGGCGAAGACGCTGTTCCTCGTGGTCGGAGCCAGCCTCAAAGGATTTGGCGACGCCGGCATCACCATCAAGGATGAACTCGGCCGCGCCAGCCAGTTGCTCGACGCCGCCAAGAGCCGCAACATTCCGGTTGTCGTGTTGCATGTGGGCGGGGAAGAACGCCGTGATGCGCTCTCCAACCAGTTGATCGAGGTCACGGCTCCGCGTGCGCAATATCTGATCGTCCGCAACGACAGCGACGCCGATGGCATGTTCGCCAACATCGCCAAGGCCGGCAAGATTCCGCTGACCAGCGTCGAGAACGTCATCAATCTGCGCGGACCGTTGCAGGAATTGTTCGCCGGTAGTTAACCGCCGATACATGCGCGCGCTACTGGGTGAACCATACTGGGGCGCGCATCTGCCCAATGCTACATTGTTTGCCATCGCGGTCACGACATTCCTCGCCTGCCTCATCTGGATGTGGCTATCGGCATTGCGCCACCGCGCACGCCTGCGTGCGGTTCCGGTGCGCATCCACGTTGCGGGAACGCGCGGCAAATCGACGACCACACGAATGATCGCGGCCGGCCTGCGCGCGGGCGGACGCAAAGTGCTCGCCAAGACCACCGGCTCGGAACCCCGGCTTATCCTCCCCAACGGTACGGAATCGATCTGGCCACGACGTGGACCAGCGGCTGTTCGCGAACAGACGCGATTGTTCGCCAAGGCATCGCAGCTCGGCGTGGATACGGTCGTGGTCGAGTGCATGGCGATCCGACCCGAATTCATCTGGGCCAGCGAAAAACATCTGGTGCAAGCCACGACCGCGGTGATCACCAATACACGACCTGATCATTTCGAGGACATCGGGCCTGACACAGACGCTGCGGCCCGTGCGGCGCATTGGGTCGTGCCCGCCAACGGCCAGCTCATCGTCACGGCGGAAGCCATGACGCCGGAACTGCAAGCCTTAAGCGACAGACGCCGTACCTCCGTCACGGTCGTCGATACGGCGGGCCTCGCGCCTAAGGCTTTCGATCGCGCGCTCGCGCTCACAGTCTGTGCGGCACACGGCGTTGCGGCCGACATCGCCGGACCTGCGATGGATGCCGATACCGACGACCTCGCGAATTTCATTGAGCGGACTCTCGACATTGGCGGCAAACGTGTGCGCTTTGCCAACGCCTTTGCGTGCAATGATGTCGCGTCGCTCGCCCTGTTGTGGCCGCAACCCAGCAACACAGATATCGTGCTCCTCAACGCGCGGCCCGACCGGCCGCTCCGTACCAAACTCTTTCTCGAATTCCTCGCCGCCAAGAATCCAATGCCGCTATTGTTCGTCGTGGGCGATCCGCTTGCCATGCGGCTGGCACGTCGCGCTGGATTTCACTCCGAAACGTTGCGTCGCCTGCGCTCCCGTAGGGTTGACGCCGCGATGGCTGAACTCGCTGCTGCCACGCCTTCCGGCGGCACCATCTGGGGCGTCGGCAATTACCATGGATTTGGCGCGAAGCTCCTTACAGCCGTCGCCCGGCAAGGCACGCCGTGCTGACCGCCGCCCTGATCATCGGCGTCGCCGTGAGCCTGCTGCTCACGGAGATTGTGGGGCTCTCGCCCGGCGGCATCATCGTGCCGGGCTACGTCGCGCTTCTCCTCGATCGGCCGGCGGCGCTCTTAGGCTTTCTGATTATTGCATTTGCTGCCTATGGCATTTTGCGCGTGCTTGGTACTCAACTGATGCTTTATGGCTCGCGCCGTTTCACGGTCGCCATCCTGGCCGGCATGGCGCTGAGCCTCGGCGCACAGTGGGTCTCACCGATGTTGGCGGTCACGCTTATGCCCAATTATGTGGAATGGGCCGGCATCGGCTTTATCGTACCGGGCCTGCTCGCCCATCAGTTCGACCGCCAGGGTGTGCTGCCCACGCTGGCGATGCTGGCCATCGCGGCGCCGCTGGTCCGCGTCGTGCTTATTCTGGTGGTGCCGCGATGACGTCGCACGCACAATCCCGGCCGCAGGCCGAAACCCACTTTTCCATGGGCTGGCTGATCGCCGCCGCGCTCTTGAGCATCGCGACCTGGCTTGGCACCGAATGGCTGACCCACAGTCCGACGCACCCACGCTTTGCTGAAATGCTGACCGCCGCCCGAACGATGCAGGCCGCGAGCCGCGTGTTTGTGACCGAAAAGGAAGCGCGTGGTCTCCTGCCGTCACCGTCGATTGATCCTAACCGAACCGGCATGATCGGCTCGGAATTCACCACCATCACAACAACGCTCGGCGACATTGCGTCCAAGCGCACCACCACCAACCCGGACTTCGCCGCCGCACTCGTGCGGCTCGTCGTTTCGCTTGACCTGCCGCGCGGTACACCGGTCGTGATCATCCTGTCGGGCTCATTCCCCGGCGCCACCGTGGCCGCCATCGCAGCGATCGAAGCGCTGGGGTTGCGCCCCATCGTGATCGCGTCGCTGAGCGCCTCGATGTGGGGGGCCAATGATCCCGAATTCAATTGGCTCGACATGGTCGCTGCGCTGCGCGCGCGTGGCGTGATCCGCGCCAATATCATGGCGGCCGTGCTTGGCGGCGGCGGATCGGTCGGAGCCAATATGGAGCCCGACGGCGTTGCGGCGTTGCGCGCTTCGGCAGCGCGCGACAACGTAACGCTTATCGACGTGCGACCTTTCTCGGCACTGGTCGCT
>JAXDQI010000353.1:0-8162 GCA_034667965.1 Gammaproteobacteria bacterium | reverse complement strand
TCTCAATCCCAATGCCAAGGTACCGGTGATCGTCGACGGCGACGTTCGGGTATTCGATAGCACGGCCATCCTGCTGTATTTGTCCGAGAAGACCGGCGAGTTTCTTTCCGGCAATGGTGCGCACGCGCGCGGTGATCTGCTTTCATGGCTCATGTTCGTCGCGAGTGGGATCGGGCCCTACTCCGGCCAGGCAGTGCACTTCAGGCACTACGCGCCGGCCGGGCAGCAATACGCCTTCGATCGGTATCAATTCGAGGCGCGTAGGCACTACTCCATTCTGGATGCCCGGTTGGCCTCGCGGCCATTCTTGCTCGGGGATATGTACACAATCGTGGACATGGCGGCGTGGGGCTGGGCGCGAGCGGTTCCATTCATTCTGGGTGATACGGCGTTCCGCACCATGCCGCACCTGCAGCGCTGGTTCGACACGATTAGTGCGCGGCCGGCCGCCATCCGGGCCAACGCGCTCAAAGATCGATTCACATTCAAGGCCGAAATGGACGACGACGCCCGCCGCATCATGTTTCCACACATCGTGAATGCTTGAGCCAGGCGCTTTCAAGTCCTATGTCGGTAGCGGATTGAAGGTATGTCGAGTTTTCATTCGACGATGGAATTTACGAGCCGTAATGTCGCGGCCTGATGCGCGGCAATGAACAAATCACGGGGGTTCTTGTGAGGGAAACCACGACCGAAACGGGCAAGGTCGAGCAGCCGAAGCCCGCGAAAAGACAATCGACGCTCAATCTCAAGTTCCTGTCGCACGGAACACTCGAAAGCAAAGATCTGGATTTTACGCGCAGATTTTATGAGGAATTCATGGGATTCGAGGTCATACGACCGGCGAAGATATCGCTGTGGATTCGACTGGGCGGAAACAATATCTATGCCGTCGTGCAGGTGATGGCAGGCCGCAAGAGCGAGATGACTTTCCTCAATCATAACGGAGTGGACGTAGATACCGAGGATGACGTGGACGAGGCCCATCGGCTCGTGGTGCGCGATGCGGAAAAATGGAAACTTCACAAAATCAGCAAGCCGGCGGTGCAGCATGGCACGTACAGCTTCTACTTCTGGGACTGCGACGATAACGCTTGGGAAATTCTGGCCAATCCCCCGGGCGGGTATAGTTGGATGTTCGAACGGGGCGATCAGGAAGGCTTGGGACATATGAACCGGAAATTTGAGCGGCCGGCGTCAACCAGGCGCAGAACAAAAACCGAAGGATAGTTCCGAGGACCGTTTTATGATGACTGAAGAACAGCGCAACCAGGCCATCGCCAGCCTGGCTGAGGCACACCGCACGAAAAAGCCATGCGTGCAGCTCTCGACCACGTTCCCGTCGATCGAAATCTCGGATTCTTATGCGATCTCCTCCGCCATGGCCGATCTCAAAGTCAAGGGCGGCGCGAGGCTCATCGGTCACAAGATTGGATTGACCTCCAAGGCGATGCAGGCATCCTCGCAAATCGACGAGCCGGATTACGGCCATTTGTTCGACGACATGTTGATACAGGACGGGGCCAAAGTGCCGCACGCGAATTTCTGCGTGCCCCGGGTGGAACCCGAGTTGACCTTCATTTTGAAGCAGCCGTTGAAGGGGCCCAATGTCGGCCTCATCGATGTGCTGCGTGCCACCGACTACATCGTGCCGTCGATCGAAATCATCGATGCGCGCGTGCAGAACCCGCGAAAGATTTTCGATACCGTCGCCGATAACGGTGCCGCTGCGGGTTTGGTGCTCGGCGGACGCCCGATGCGACCCCAGGATGTCGATCTGCGGTGGGTGGGCGCGCTGTTTTATCGAAATGGGGAGATCGAGGAGACCGGACTCGCGGCAGGCGTGCTCGGCCATCCGGCGATGGCCATCGCCTGGCTCGCCAACAAGCTTGCGCCTTTCGACGTCACGCTGGAACCGGGGCACATGATGTTGTCGGGCTCGTTTACCCGGCCATTGTGGGCGCAAAAAGGCGATACATTGCATGCCGATTTTGGGCCCCTCGGCGGCGTCGCTGTGCAGTTCGTCTGACGCCATGCCGTTGCCGCACAATTCATTCAAGAGCGCACTTCGCGAGGGGCGGCAGCAACTCGGAATCTGGAGCACTTTTTGCAGCCCCATCGTCGCCGAGATTCTGGGCAAATCCGGCTTCGATTGGATCCTGTTCGACTCGGAACATTCCCCGGTGGAAATCGCCGGGCTGTTGCCGTTGCTGCAGGCGGCGAGCGGCGGACCAGCCGCTTCTGTCGTGCGGCCGGCATGGAACGATCCTGTGCTCATCAAGCGTATATTGGATATCGGGGCGCAAACAGTGCTGCTGCCCTTCGTGCAAAACTCCGAAGAAGCGCATCGAGCCGTACAAAGTTGTCGCTATCCTCCCGCCGGACGGCGGGGCGTTTCCGGGACGACGCGCGCCAGCGATTTCGGGCGGACGAGCAATTATCTGACGGCCGCCGCGGAGCAGATCTGCGTTTTGGTGCAGGTGGAGACCGGAGAGGCGCTCGGACAGCTCGAGCAGATCGCGGGCGTGCCCGGCGTCGACGGCGTCTTCATCGGACCCTCGGACCTGTCGGCCTCCATGGGGTATCTCGGCAATCCCGGCCATGCCGACGTACAGGCAGCCATCAAGGCGGCGGTTGGACCCATACGCGCCGCCGGAAAAGCCGCCGGCATTCTTGCCACGTCAGTTCCCGACGCCAAGCGTTACCTTGATTGGGGTTATCAGTTCGTCGCTTGCAATGTCGATGTGCGCATCTTTGTGCAAGGTCTCGATGCTCTGCGAACCGAGATGAGAAAATAGAACGCTGGTCCGAGGATCTTTGGCGCCACGTTCACAGTGAGATAAGTCATGCTCAAAAACGGACGATTACAGGACAAGGTCTGCGTCATCACCGGCACCGGCAGCGGCATGGGACGTGCGGCGGCGATGCTGTTTGCCACCGAGGGGGCCAAGGTTGTGGGCTGCGACGTCAACAGTGCCACCGCGCAGTCGACGCTTGAGGCGGTCAAGGCAAACGGCGGCAACATGGTGTCGTTGCATCCCTGCGACATGACGATTCGCTCGGATGTAGACCGCTTGATGAGCCTGGCGGACAGCGCGTTCGGCGGTATCGATGTTCTTTATAACAATGGTTCGATGGCGTATTTCGCCTGGCTTGCGGACATGACGTATGAGGAATGGAGCAATACGCTGCGACAGGAACTCGATTTGGTGTTCCACGCGTGCCAGGCAGTGCTGCCCTATATGATCCGGCGCGGCAAGGGTTCCATCATCAACGTGGGGTCGGTGTCGGCGCATATTGCTTATAAGGTCCTGCCGGCGGTAGCGCACATGGCCGCCAAGGGCGGGGTGGTTGCGATGAGCAAGCAAATCGCGATGGAAGGCGGCAAGCATCAGATTCGCTGCAACACCATCTCGCCGGGATTGGTGGAGACGGCGCAGACGCGTGCGTTCATCAATAATCCCGATTGGTTCGGGCCCATGAACGATAAACTGATGCTGGGTCGCGTGGGGCAACCCGAGGACATCGCGCCGCTGGCCCTGTACCTGGCCTCGGACGAGTCCTCCTGGGTGACGGCGGCGGATTTTTCAATTGATGGAGGAAGCACCGGGTGGTGAGGGATGTCATGCCTGCCGGATATTCCGCTCATTGCGAGAGGTGATTTGACCCGGATTCCATACGCACCTATCGTCCGATCGAGATGGGCAAAGTTCCCACGATACCGCCTGCTCGCATGGGCACACAGGTCGAGAACATCATATGGCTGGAATTCTTCAGGGTAAGTCCCTCATTGTGACGGGCGCGGGGGGCGGGATAGGCCGAGCGGCCTCTCTGGTCTTGTCGGAGGCTGGGGCAAGGGTGCTCGTCACTGATATCAACGAAGAAGCCGGAAGGGCGACCGTCGAGGCGGTATCGGCCCAAGGCGGTACGGCAACCTTCGTCAAGGCGGATCTCTCCCGAGAAGTCGACGTGCAGGCATTGGTTGCGAAGGCCGTATCCACCTATGGCCGATTGGACGGCGCATTCAACAATGCCGGACTCGAACAGTGCGCGGTCGCCCTGCATGAACTGACGACCGAGCAATGGGAACGGGCGATCAGGGTCGATTTGACCAGCGTGTTCTGGTGCATCAAGTACCAAGTGATCGCCATGCTCTCGAGCGGCGGGGGCGCCATCGTCAACACGGCTTCCTCGCTCGGGCAAGTTGCCATCAAGAACGCGGGCGAATACATCTCCGCCAAGCACGGGGTCATCGGACTGACGCGTGCCGCGGCCGCTGACTACGGTGCACGGGGCATTAGAGTCAACGCCGTACTGCCCGGCATTACGCTGACGCCGATGATTTCTCGCTTGGTGGGCGATGAAAATTTCAAACCCGTCTTTGACAGAATTTTGGAACGCCATCCGATCGGCCGTTTCGGCCAGCCTTCTGAAATAGGAGAAGCGGTCAAGTGGTTGCTTTCCGCTAATGCCTCATTCATGAATGGGGCGGCGATGGCCGTGGATGGGGGATACCTTGCGACCTGAAGCCGCCGTTCCCGTCCGTCGCGAAACTACTATCGAGGTGAGCCTGTGTATCGATTAAGCCGAACCATCCCCGTGAACGAAGCCGGCAAGGTCTACTTGAGCCGGCACGATGTCTGGACGGGCTTGATGATGAAAGCCCAAAATGCCCTGCCGTATGTTCCCCAGATGCAAAAATGCGAAGTGCTCGAAGAGGGCGAGCGTTGGCTGCTGCGCGACATAGTCTTCAACAACACGCCGCTGCGCGAGCGAGTAACGTTTGAGCCGGAAGCCCGAGTCATCTTCGATCGCGTCGGCGGACCCGAACTGGGCCGCATCGAAAATATCATCGGCGAAGACGAGCACGGCAATCTGACGTTGACATTTGCATTCGGACTCACGAAGGATGGGGTCGCAGGGGACACCGACGCGGAGCGGGCGCACTTTGCACCGATGGAAGGCGCGTATTTGGGAGCGGTCGCCGCCACGCTCGGCGCAGTGCGGCGCACCGTGGTCGAACAGGGCCGCGATAAGGTTCCGCCGGCGAGCCCCGACGATGCGACCGGTGACAACAAGTGGATCCACGATTTCTTTAAAGTTGCCGACAGTTTGCAAATGGACCCGTTCCTGGAGATGTTTGCCGATGATGTGCAGCTGACCTTCGGTAACCATCCCACCAGCACCGGTAAAGCGGCGCTCCGTGGGGCCATCGGTGGACTGTGGAGCCGGCTGTCAGGTATGTCGCACAGCCTCTCCGGTGCCTGGTCACTGCATGACGGCCGTGTAGGGATCGCCGAGAGCACCGTCATGTATACCCGGCTCGATGGGTCGCTGTATTTCGCGCGACCTGCCACCGTGCTTCGCCGGCGCGGCGAAAAGATTTCGCACCTGCGCATACACGTGGATGTCAATGGACTGTGAACTGCTTGACCGTGCGCGCCATCATTCAAAAAGTGTCCGCCGCTAGCTGGGGCGTCTGCGGCACACCCGTCGGGGAGCGCGGCCGATGATTTCCCTGCACGACATCCGTTATGTCCGGATCGGAACGGGGGACATCGATCACTCGGTGAAGTTCGCCACCCGCATGCTCGGGCTCGAAGTAGCCGACCGCGACTCGGGCGCCGCTTATCTGCGTTCGGATGACCGCGATCACACCTTGGTCTATCTCGATGCGCCGGTCGACCAGCACACCGTGGGCTTCGAATTGCGCACCCAGGAGGACCTCGACGCGGCGGCCGCCGAACTCGAGGCGGCGGGATTTGCGGTAAAGGCCGGCACCGCGTCTGAATGCGACCAGCGCCGGGTGGGGGCTTTCGTGAGCTTTCGCGAACCCAGCGGCACCACCGTGGATCTGGTCGCGAAGCCGTGGCACAGCGGACGGCATTACGCGCCGTCCCGTCCGGCCGGAATCACGGGCTTTTCTCATATCGGCCTGTACACCCAGTCCGCCGCCCGCGATGAGCGGTTCTGGACCCATACCTGCAACGCGCGGGTGAGCGATTGGATCGGCGATGCACCGCTGCTGCGCATCGATGCGGTTCACCATAAGATGGCGCTGTTTCCCGCGACGCGCAGCGGAGTGCAGCACATCAATCACCAGGTGGCCGGCATCGACGACGTGATGCGCTCCTACTATCTGCTGCGCGAAAATGGAGTGCACATCCGCTTCGGACCGGGCCGGCATCCAACCTCGGGCGCCATGTTCCTGTATTTCGAGGGACCTGACGGTATGACGTATGAATTCTCCACGGGTGTGCGCATGATCGACGATGAGGACCACCATCAGCCCCGAAAATTTCCGTTCAAATCCACCTCGTTCTGCGCATGGGGTTCCAAGCCGGACATTCCCGAGTTCAAGACGTGAGGCACCCGTCCCGATGAGCGCCGACGATCGCGCCAGCGATCCCGCCAGCGCTCGCGCCGGTGGCCTCGTGCGCGTTGCCGCCCGCGCCATCGGCCGTGCAGGCCTGGCGCACGCGTATGGGCATTGCAGCGTCCGCATCGACGAGGCAGCATGCTTGGTCACCCCTGCCAAGCCCATGGGGCTGGTGACGGCGGCGGACCAGCCGGTGCGAGTCGCGATTGAAGGCCCGCTGCCCGCCGGGGTTCTCGGTGAAGTGCGGATCCATCAGCAAATCTACCGGCGGCGGCCGGAGATCATGGGCATCGCCCGATTTCAATCGCCGAAAATCGTCAGCCTGTCGTCGCTCGGCCGCACGCCGTTGGCGCGGCATGGCTTCGGCAGCTATTTCGCGCCGCAGGCGCCTCTCTGGAACGACCCGCGGCTGGTGCGCGACGATGGCCGCGCTGCGGCCGTGGCCGATCTCCTGGGGGCCGCGCGCGCCGTCGTCCTGCGGGGCAACGGCGCCGTGACGGTGGGAGCGTCGCTTCAGGAGGCGTGCGTTTTTGCATGGTATTTGGAGGACGCCGCTCGCGTGGAACTCGATGTCCTAGCGTCCGGTCTACCCGGACTGGTGTTCGATGCCGAAGAAGCCGCCGCACGGGCCATCACCCAAGGGTTGATCATCGAGCGTATGTGGGAATGGCTGACTGCCGGTGACCCGCTGGCCGACGCGCTGTCCGCCGAGCGAGGTGCCGTGTGAGAGATCGAGGTGCTGCATGAGACTGTTGCGTTATGGTCCCTTAGGGTCCGAGAAGCCCGGGCTTTTGGATCGCGGTGAAGTGATCCGCGATCTCTCCGCTCATGTGCCGGACATCACCCCCGCGACCGTGACACCGGCGGCGTTGGCGCGGCTAGCGGCGCTCGATCCCGGGTCGTTGCCGGTGGTCGCCGGCCAGCCGCGCCTCGGGGTGCCGGTACGTGGGATCGGCAAATTCATCGCCATCGGCCTCAACTATGCCGATCACGCCAAGGAGGCGGGGCTTCCGATTCCCACCGAGCCGCCCATGTTCACCAAGGCCGTGAGCTGTCTCAGCGGCCCCAATGACGATGTCATGTTGCCCAAGGAGGCGTCCAAGGGCGACTGGGAAGTTGAACTCGGGCTCATCATCGGCCGCACCACCCGCTACGTCAGCGAGGCCAACGCGCTCGACAGCGTTGCCGGATACGTTCTCGCCAACGACGTCTCCGAGCGCGCCTTTCAAATGGAGCGCGGCACCCAGTGGGACAAGGGCAAGGGATGCGACACCTTCGGTCCGGTGGGACCCTGGCTGGTCACTCCGGATGAGGTCGCAGATCCGCAGAGCCTCAACATGTACCTCGATCTCAACGGCAATCGCATGCAGACCGGCAATACGGGGAACATGGTCTTTTCCGTCAGACAGCTGATCGCCTACGTGAGCCGGTTCATGACGCTGTATGCGGGCGACCTGCTCATCACCGGCACGCCGCCCGGGGTCGGGCTGGGTCACAAGCCGCATCCCCTCTTCCTCAAAGAGGGCGATGTCATGCACCTCGGCATCGACAAGCTCGGCGGACAAAGACAACGAGTCATCGCCTGGCGCGATCTCGGCGATGCGGTATTGCCATAGGACTCTCACGCTGATGGTCCTCGACGTAGGGCCATATTCGTACAGACGGAGCTTCGTTGCATGGACATCGTCATTCCAAACGCGACGTCGATCGGAGTTTTTTCCGTGGCGGCGATCCTGCTGCTGCTGACACCCGGTCCGGCGGTTCTCTACATCGTCGCGCGCAG
>JAXDQI010000352.1:0-12850 GCA_034667965.1 Gammaproteobacteria bacterium | reverse complement strand
TCTCCAGAATGTTGGGCTTTTCCATGAAGCCCACGTGAGCGACGATCCTGATGATGCCCTCGCATACGGGCGTCACCGTCAGCCGCTTCGCATCCGCGATGCGCGGCTGCTCACGGGTGACCACCGTCAGCAGCACCACACGCTCATGGATGACGCGGTTGAACTTGATGTTGTTGAGCAACGCCCGCGGAATACCGGAGGCCTTGGCATCCAGGAAAATCGCGGTACCGGGGACACGCACCGGCGGTTCGCGCTTGAGGTCTTCGAGGAAATCACGCACCGGCTTCTGATCGCGCAGCAACCGTGCCATGACCGACACCCGTCCTGTCTGCCAGGTCTGCATGATCCAGTAGATGATGAGACCCGACACCAAGGGCAGCCAGCCTCCGTCCTCCAATTTGGTGAGGTTGGCGAGCAGGAAAGCGATATCGATGATGAACAGCAGAGACAACCCAGCGCGCAGCGCGCGACTCTTACTTCCCGTCCTCGACTTGATGAGACTCAAGGTCAAGGGCGTCACGATGGTCATGGCGCCGGACACCGCCAGGCCGTACGCGCCGGCGAGCGCTCCCGAACTGCCAAACCCCATCACCAGCGACAGTGAAGCGGCCATCAAGATCCAGTTCATCGTCGGCACGTAAATCTGTCCGGCGTGCTCCGCCGATGAGTGCTCGACTCGCACCCGCGGCAGGAGACCCAAGCTGACGGCCTGCGTCGTTACGGAGAAGACGCCTGAGATCACTGCTTGCGAGCCTATGAGCGAGGCGGCGGTCGCGAGCATGATGAGCGGCCACAACGCCCACTCCGGCGCCATCAAATAGAAGGGATTGCTGATCGCCGCCGGATTCTCGATGAGCATCGCGCCTTCGCCAAAATAATTCAGTACGAGCGCCGGCATGACGACAAAAATCCATGCAGCCCGGATCGGCGTCTTGCCGAAATGACCCATGTCGGCATACAGCGCCTCGCCGCCCGTGACCGTCAAAAAGACTCCGGCCAGCACCGCAAGCGCACCGACTTTGTGCTCCATGAACATACGCATGCCGTACCACGGATTCATCGCTAACAGAACACTCGGCTCGCGGACGATCCAGGCCACGCCCATCAGGGCGAGGACCGCGAACCAAACCAGCATGACGGGACCGAATACCTTCGCTACCGATCCGGTTCCGTGGCGTTGAATGAAGAACAGGCCGAACAAGATGGCGATGCCAATCGGTAGTATCGGAATTTGAGCCGCCGGCGCGGCGACCTGAAGTCCTTCGACGGCGCCCAACACGGTGACGGCCGGCGTGATCGCGCCATCGGCGAAAAAAAGCGACGCGCCCAATATTCCCAGCGTGCCGTAGATTTTGCGCCGCGGACTGGCGCGTTCCGTATTGATGACCAGCGCGGTCAGCGCCAGAACCCCGCCCTCGCCTTTGTTATCGGCGTTCAGCACCACGCCGACGTACTTGAGGAGGATCACCAGCACGAGGGACCAGAAGATCAACGACAACACGCCGAAGATGTGTTCGGGAGTCACCTCGATGTGCGGACCCGTGAAGCACGCCGACACGGCATACAACGGGCTGGTGCCGATATCGCCGAACACGACTCCGAGCGCCGCAAGCGCCATCGGCGCCACACGTCCACCCGACTTATGTTCGCCTGACATTGTTATCCGCGGCAACTTAAGAGTAGGGCCCACCGATGTGGGCCCTGTTTGGCTGGGGGACTAGGATTCGAACCTAGGTAAACGGTGTCAGAGACCGTTGTCCTACCACTAGACGATCCCCCAAAAACATCGATCGCCAAGGAGCGTAGGTTCTTCCCGGAAGGCGGAAGGGCGTTCTCGCGATCAGCGCTTGGAGAACTGGGTGCCGCGACGCGCTTTGCGACGACCGACCTTCTTACGCTCGACTTCGCGTGCATCCCGGGTCACGAATCCCGCCTTGCGAAGCGGCGAACGCAATGTCTCGTCGTAGGCCATCAACGCTCGGGTGATTCCGTGGCGAATGGCACCGGCCTGACCGGTGATTCCGCCGCCCTCGACGTGCGCATCGACGTCGAACTTGCCGTCCAACTGCACCGCACCGAAGGGCTGTTGAACGATCATGCGGCCGGTTTCCCGGCCAAAAAACTCGTCCAAGGTGCGGCCGTTGATGGACACTTTACCGGTCCCCTGGCGCAGGTACACCCGCGCGCTCGAGGTCTTACGACGCCCTGTACCGTAAAAGGAATTGACGGCTGTATTTGATGCCATTGATTAGTTTCTCTGCGTTTAGAAGGCCAGCGCTTTGGGCTGCTGTGCTTGGTGGGGATGCTCGCTGCCGCCGAACACGTGCAGCTTCTTATACATGCGGCGGCCCAGCGGCCCTTTGGGCAACATTCCTTTGATCGCGAACTCTATGGCGCGCTCCGGATGCTCGGCCAGCAGCTTACCCAAGGCGATACTCTTCAGGTTGCCCACATAGCCCGTGTGCTGGTGATAGAACTTATCGGTCAGCTTCGCCCCGGTGACCCGCACGTTGCCGGCATTGATGACCACGATGTGATCGCCAAGATCTTGATGCGGCGCATAATTCGGCTTGTGCTTACCCTTCAGGCGATGGGCGATTTGAGATGCAAGGCGACCCAAGGTCTTGCCTGCGGCGTCGACTACGTACCAGTCGATACGAGCTTCATCAGGCTTGGTAAATACGGTATACATGGAAATACTCAGCTGTTTCGGGACTTGGCGAAAGGCGCGAAAGTGTACAGAACCGCGCGCCACCTTACCAGCCCCGCCCTCGCAGCCGCCTCCATCTATAATATAGTGTCGATATGACAACGCGCACTTACGGCATCCTTGATCGCTTGATCGGCGAAATTGATAAGGCAATCAAGGTATTAGCATCCCCTGTGCACTCCAACCGAGCGTCACCAGCCCCGGCCGGCGGCGAACTCGAGCTCGAGGAGCCAGAGCGCCGGGAGTCGAGCCGATTGATGCGGGTCAACCATTCGGGGGAGGTGGCGGCCCAGGCCCTCTACCAGGGACAGGCGCTGACGGCCCGGGATGGCGCTGTCGCCATTGCCATGCGGCGGGCGGCGTCCGAGGAGATGGATCACCTGGCCTGGTGCGAGGAACGACTCCGCGAACTGAACGGTCGAACCAGTCTATTGAACCCCGTGTGGTATGCGGGCTCGTTTGTCATCGGCGCCCTGGCGGGAGCCGTCGGCGATCGCGCCAGCCTGGGGTTCGTTGCGGAGACCGAAAAGCAGGTGGAGGTTCATTTGCAAGGGTCCATGGGGCGCTTGCCGGCGGCCGATCGCCGCAGCCGCGCCATCCTGGCGCAGATGACTCACGACGAAGTTGCCCACGGAGCGCAGGCCGCATCTTTGGGCGCCGATGAGCTGCCGTTCGCGCTGCGTTCGGCCATGCGCCTGACGTCGAGGGTCATGACCAAGAGCTCGTATTGGCTGTAGTGGATTCCCGTTAGCGCTTGCGATTCCGGGACTTATGTAATAAAACGTGCGCCAGCACACGCGTTTCGCGCGCTTTTTAAGACCAGGGAGCAACCATGGAAGAAGGGGCAAAGGCCTTAAGCGATATCCCAGCGATCAATCGTTTCTTGAGCTACTGCCGAATCCGGACAGTCCCTTCAAAGACCGTGATCATCCACGCCGGCGATCTACCCGACATTCTGTATTACATCATCAGCGGCTCCGTCGAGGTCATGATCGAAGACGAAGACGGCAACGAGATGGTGCTTGCGTACCTGAACAAAGGCCAGTTTTTCGGCGAAATGGGGCTGTTCTATGAACAGCCGACCCGCAGCGCCTGGGTCCGCACCCGCCAGCAATCGGAACTCGCCGAAATGACCTATCCGCGTTTTCGGCAGATCGCCGCCGAAAGCCCGGGATTGATCTTCGAATTGGCCACCCAGCTCGCAACGCGCCTCGACCGGACCAACCGCAAGCTCGGCGACCTCGCCTTCGTCGACGTCACGGGCCGCGTGGCCCACGCCATCATGGACCTGTGCGGTGAACCGGACGCAATGACGCACCCGGAGGGGATGCAGATCAAGGTAAGCCGGCAGGAGCTGTCACGCTTGGTCGGGTGTTCCCGTGAAATGGCCGGCCGCGTGCTGAAGGTGCTCGAGGAACAAGGGCTGCTGCGCGCCACCGGCAAGACCATCGTTGTTTTCAATGCGCGCCCGAAGGTCAAGACTCGGCCGCTGATCGTCCCGGTGAAAGCCGGCGCCGGTGCCACCAACCCGATGACCACCAAGTCCGCGCGCACCGAGCACGTGAATGACGATGATGATGACGACGAGGACGACGACGAATAAAGTCACTTGGCTCCGGGCCGCCTCCCGACGTCGATCTGCTCCCGCATAGACCGGATGGTTTTCGCGTAATCGGCGCTGCCGAATATGGCCGACCCCGCAACGAACGTATCGGCACCGGCCTTGGCGATGGCAGCGGCATTGTCGATCTTGACCCCGCCGTCGATCTCCAATCGAATGTCGCGGCCGCTCGTATCGATTCGGGCGCGCGCTTCGGCCAGCTTCACCATCGCCTCGGGAATGAATTTTTGGCCGCCGAACCCCGGGTTGACCGACATCAGCAACACCAGGTCGATCTTGTCGATTACGTAGTCCAGCCAGTTGAGCGGAGTCGCCGGGTTGAACACCAATCCGGGCTTGCAGCCCGAATCCCGGATGTGCTGGATCGTCCTGTCGACGTGCTGGGTCGCTTCCGGGTGAAAACTGATGTTGGTGGCACCGGCCTTCGCGAAGTCCGTCACCATCGCATCCACCGGCGACACCATGAGATGAACGTCGATGGGTGCCTTGACCCCGGCCTTACGCAGCGCTTCGCAGACCAACGGACCGATGGTGAGATTCGGCACGTAGTGATTGTCCATGACGTCGAAGTGAATCCAGTCGGCGCCGGCGGCGAGCACTGCATTCACTTCCTCCCCCAATCGAGCGAAGTCGGCCGACAGAATTGATGGAGAAATGATGATTGTCATGGTTGCCCCTGTTTTTCATCGCATGCCGCGAGCGGCACGGATCGCCTCATAAGCCTCTTGTATGCGTTGCGTCTTTTCCTTGGCCACTTGCGCCATGGACTCCGGCAATCCGTTCGCCACGAGTTTATCAGGGTGATGACGGCTCATCTGCCGCCGATACGCCTTGGTCACCTCCTGGTCGGTGACGTGGGAGGCGACTTCGAGCTCCACGTAGCAACCGGCCAACGGCTTTTCCGTGGGCCGCCTACCGCTTGGGCCCCATCCTCCTTGCTGGCGCGCCCTCAATGCGGCCTCCATATGCGCGAACTCCAGCCCCGACATTCCGAGCCGCTCGGCGACTCGCGTCAAAATCGTCCTTGCCGGCAGCGACATGCCGCTGCCCACGAGAGCAGCCCGAAGCTGCAGCTCCATGAAGGCACGCAGCAAGTCGTGACGCATCGCACAGGCCGCGCGCAGCTGTTCGACACTCGAGTCCGCGTCGTAGCCGGCGGATTTACCCCAGCGAAAGCAGGCGATGGCAGCATTGATTTCAGCGGGCCCCAGACGCAGCTCCGCCATCAGCCGGCGGGCCGCGCCGATTTCCGCTTCCGACACGTGGCCGTCGGATTTTGCGACATGTCCCATGAGTTCGAAGGTTGTGCGGAAGAAGACCTCCGACACCGACGCTGCGGGGGCCCCGGCCGCGTCGGCCTGGGCGGCGGCCGTCGCGTAGGCGCTGTTCGCATACCGGAACCCAGCGCCTTCGTCGAACATATGCCCGATCACCGCGCCCAAGACAGCTCCCCAGACGTTCCGGGTTATCAAGAAGCCGACCAGTGCACCGAAAAATTTGCCCTTCCAAGCCATTCGCGTTGACCTATCCCATCCGCCCCGCCACAATCGCCGACCTTCGCACCCTTCAATGGTAGCAGTCGGAAGCAAGTGCACACATGGAACAGTTTTCTCAAGCAGCACCGTTGTTCGAGTCGCGCATCCGCAGCCTCAAGAAGGTCCACCAGGGAAAAGTGCGGGACATCTACGATGTCGATTCGGAGCATTTGCTGATCGTCACCACCGACCGTCTGTCGGCGTTCGACGTCGTATTGCCCGACCCCATCCCCTTCAAGGGCGAGGTCCTGACGCGAATCTCGTTGTTCTGGTTCGACAAGACTCGCCACATCGTGCCCAATCACCTGTCCGGCCTGAGATTGGAGGATGTGATCGTCGATCCGGACGAGCGCGCGCAGCTTGCCGGCCGCGCCATGGTGGTAAAAAAACTTCATGCCTTGCCCCTGGAAGCCGTGGTGCGCGGCTACCTGATCGGGTCGGGCTACAAGGACTACAAGCAGCACGGCTCGGTATGCGGCATCCCGTTGCCGGCCGGTTTGCAGATGGCGGCGCGTTTGCCCGAACCGCTGTTCACGCCCGCTTCCAAGGCACCCGCCGGCCATCATGACGAAAATATCGACTTCGACGCCATCGTGAAACTGGTGGGCCGCGACCATGCGGACGGCATTCGTCGGATTGCCGTGCAACTCTACGTTTTTGCGGCGGAGCACGCGCTTGCGCGGAACATCATCATCGCCGACACCAAATTCGAATTCGGCACCGACAAGGCCGGAAACCTCTTCCTGATCGACGAGGCACTGACTCCCGATTCATCCCGCTTCTGGCCGGTGGAATCCTACAAGCCCGGGATCAGCCCGCCGAGTTTCGACAAGCAGTTCGTGCGCGACTACCTCGAGTCGCTGCACTGGAACAAGAAGCCGCCGGCTCCGCATCTCCCGTCCGACGTCCTGGCGCGCACCAGCGAAAACTATCGTGAAGCACTCAAGTTGCTTACGGCCTGACAACCCGACGGCGCCGGCGCTGTTTGCGCTGTAAGCTTAGGCTGATGCTCAACTGGCCGGAACGTCTCGAAGACGGATTGTTTCAGAAGTCTCGCAGCATGGGTCCTCCCTGGGGCCCCGTGTTGCGCTTCCTGCGCTACCCCGCGGCGATCACCCGCGACTGGCTGGCCGGGGAGATCAACGTCAGGGCGATGAGCCTCGCCTACACCACGCTGCTGTCACTGGTGCCGTTGATGGTGTTCAGTTTCTCGATCTTGAAGGGACTCGGCGCACCCGCCGATCTGCGCCTTTTCCTGCACGAATTCTTCCGTCCCATGGGCGGCGCGGCCGAGCAATTGACGACAAGCGTCATGCAGTTCGTCACCAACATGCGCGGCGATGTGCTCGGCACGATCGGCTTGGGCTTTCTCGTCTACACCGTGATCACAACCATTCAGAAAGTCGAGGCCAGTTTCAATTTCGTTTGGCGAGTGGAACGCCCGCGCAGCTTTGCCCGCCGCTTCACGGAATACCTGTCGGTCATGATCGTGGGGCCCATTCTGCTGGCGGCGGTCGTCGGCCTGCTTGGATCCGCGGAACACAGTCCTTTCACGCAGTGGCTGAACGCCGTTCCGCCGCTCGCATGGACCATGGGTTTGCTGGGCCGGTTCGTGCCGTACCTGATCGTCACCATCGTCTTCACGTTCATGTACGTGTTCGTCCCCAACACCCGCGTCGAATTTCGCGCGGCGCTGATCGGCGGCGTGACCGCGGGAATCATCTGGGCTTTGGTGGGACGGGTGTACACCGAAGTGATCGTGTATTCCTCGCATATGATGGCCGTGTACACCGGCTTCGCCATCGTGCTCACGACGTTGATCTGGGTGTACTTGAGCTGGCTCATCCTGCTCATCGGCGCCCAGCTCGCCTTTTACCTGCAGTGTCCGCAATACCTGCGCCATGGCCAGGAGACCATCGAACTCACCGGCAGCGCGCGCGAGCAGGCGGGCTTGTCCGTGATGTACTTGATCGGACGCGAATACGGCGCAGGCAAGACCTATTGGACGGGCAACGGGCTCGCTGCCGAACTCGACATACCGAGCATTGCGCTGGCGCCGGTGCTCGCGTGCCTGGAGCGCGGCGGTCTGATCGTGGCCACCGAAAAGGAAGAGTTTCTGCCCGCGCGCGATTTGGCCGGCATCCTCCTCATCAACATCGTCGACGCGGTGCGCACGCGTCATCCCGGACGGTTGATGATCGACATGCGCTGCCTGGCCGCAGCGACGCGCGTGATGCACGACGTGGAAACCGCGATCCGGAAAGAACTCGACGGCCGAACGCTGAAGGACTGGATCGATGGAGCGCAAGACGATGCGCCGCTGCGGGACGCGCCGATTACTCGCCCGCGATCGTCAACTCCTTGAGCAGGACCGATCCCACGCGAATACCGCCGCGGGTGTCGATATCGTCGCCGACGGCGGCTATCCCCGCGAACATCTCGCGCAGATTGCCCGCGATGGTGATTTCCGCCACCGGATATTGAATGGCGCCGTGTTCGATCCAGAAGCCGGCCGCTCCCCGCGAATAATCTCCGGTCACCATGTTGACGCCCTGGCCCATCAGTTCCGTGACCAACAGGCCCTCTCCCATGCGCGCAAGCATTGCCGGCATGCCGCCGCTCGAGCTGGGCGATACGATCAGATTGTGCGCGCCGCCGGCGTTGCCCGTGGTCGCGAGCTTGAGCTTGCGCGCGGAGTAGCTCGACAGGATATAGCCGGTGAGCACGCCGTCGGCGATGAGTTCACGATCCTTGGTCTCCACACCCTCATCGTCGAACGGCGCGCTGCCCATCGCTTTGAGAATATGCGGCCGCTCCGCAATGGAAAATCCGGATGGAAATATCTGTTGGCCCACCGAGTCCAACAGGAACGACGATTGCCGATACTGGCTGCTACCGCGGATCGCGGCCGTGAAGTGGCCCACGAGGCCGCGCGCAACCTCAGGGGCGAACAGCACGGGCGCCCGGCGCGTGCTCAATTTGCGCGGATCGAGCCGCGCGATGGTGCGGCGCGCGCTCTCGCGCCCGATTGCCTCGGCGTCCTCCAATTCGTGCCAATCGCGGGAACTGCTGTACCAGTAGTCGCGCTGCATATCCTCGCCCGTGCCGGCGAGCACGACGCAACTCACGCTGTGCGAGGTGGTGGGGTAGCCGCCCACGAAACCGTGGGTATTCCCATAGACATGCAGTCCCTGGTGCGTGCCCACCGAAGCGCCTTCCGAGTTATTGATGCGCGGGTCCAGCCCCAAGGCCGCGGCCTCGCATGATTTGGCGATTTCGATGGCGCGATCGGCGGTGACGTTCCAGGGATGCGCCAGATCCAGGTTGGGCGGCGATTTCGCCATCAAGGCGGCGTCCGCCAGGCCGGCGCAGGCGTCCTCCGCGGTAAATCGGGCGATGCTGCAGGCCTTGGCGACGGTCGCCCGCACGGCATCCGGGGAGAAGTCGGCCGTGCTCGCTGACCCCTTGCGCTGGCCGAAGTACACCGTGATACCCATGCTGCGGTCGCGCTGATGTTCCAGCGTTTCCACCTCTCCCAGTCGCACACCGACCGAAAGACCAGTATCCTGGCTGACAGCCGCCTCTGCCTGGGAAGCGCCGCGGGCACGCGCTTCTTCCAGGGCGCGCTCGATGATCGATTCCAAATCCTCCGGGGCAAGACGTAACAGGTTGCTAGGCGCGACGGCCATCGTCATCTCCAACTTAAGGTATGGTGCTCCGATCCATGATTCTACCGGCCCGAGTGATAGCATGCGCAATATGACGACGACGCCAGACATCGACGAATCCGGGGAGACTGAAGAGCAACGCTTGAGCAAGAGTGCGCGCAAGCGCGAAGCGGCGTCCCTTCAGGAGCTCGGCGTCCAACTATCGGCGCTTCCAGACCAGGAAATCAAGGCGTTGGGCCTGCCCGACAGCCTTTTCACGGCACTGCGCGACCTGCGCCGCCTCCCCTCGCATGGCGCGCAGGTACGCCAGCGCCAGTATATCGGCAAGCTGATGCGCACCATCGATCCCGAACCGGTGCTCGCCAAGCTGGCCGAACGCAAACAGCGCCACGATTCGGAAATCCGCCATTTTCAACAGATCGAACGCTGGCGCGACCGGCTGCTGTCGGAGCCGGCAGCCGGCGTCGAGGAATTGCAGCAGGCCTACCCCCAAATCGATCGCGCCGCACTGCTCAAATTGCTGGATAAGGCCGAAAGGGAGCGGCTCGAGCAGCGATCACCCGTCGGCGCCCGCGAGCTTTTCGCCTTCCTGCGCCAGCTGCTTTCCTAGCCTTTGCCAGGCTTTGCTAGACTAGCGCGATGAAGGCCGTCGTTGGAATCATCATGGGCTCATCGTCCGACTGGGAGACGATGCAAGGTGCGGCGGACACGCTCACGGCCCTGGGCGTGCCGCACGAGGTCAAGATCGTCTCGGCGCACCGCACGCCGGACCTGTTGTTCGATTACGCCTCATCCGCTCGCGAGCGCGGCCTCAAGGCCATTATCGCCGGTGCGGGCGGTGCAGCACACCTGCCTGGAATGACCGCCGCCAAAACCACGGTCCCCGTGTTGGGCGTGCCGGTACAAACCAAAGCCTTGAGCGGCCTGGATTCCTTGCTGTCCATTGCGCAGATGCCGAGCGGGGTGCCGGTGGCCACCTTCGCCATCGGCCCTGCGGGTGCCAAGAATGCAGCCCTGTTCGCCGCGGCGATACTCGCCAACGACCATATTGAAGTACGGATTGCGCTCGATGCATTCCGGTCGGCGCAGACCGCCGCGGTCCTGGCGAAACCGGATCCACGTCAGCCTTGACTCTCTCCAAAGTCGGCATCGTCGGCGCCGGGCAATTGGGCCGCATGCTGGCCCTTGCCGGGTATCCGCTCGGCGTGCGCTGCCTGTTCCTCGACCGCAGCGCCGATGCTCCCGGCGCCCAAGTCGCGCCAATCCTGGTGGGCGAGCTTGAGGATGCCGCGAAGCTCATGGAACTGGCTGAGCGTAGCGACGTGGTTACGTTCGACTGGGAAAACATTGCGGGTCCCGCCCTCGCGCCGCTCGAGAAGAAGACCATCATCCGTCCGCCGCGCAAGGCGCTCGAAATCTCGCAGGATCGCCTGCTGGAGAAAGCGCTGTTTCGGTCGCTGAAGATTCCCGTGGCCGCGCACGCCGCCGTCGACAGCAAGGAAGACCTTCTGCGTGCGGCGCGTCGGCTGGGAACTCGCGGCGTGCTCAAGACCCGGCGCATGGGCTATGACGGCAAGGGGCAGTATCTCCTCCGGCATGCCGACGACATCGATGCCGCCTGGGCGCACATCGGCGCACCCGGACTCATCTACGAACAATTCCAGAGTTTCTCCCGCGAAGTCTCGATCATTGGTGCGCGCTCGGCGGCGGGTGAGATCGTCTACTACCCCCTGTCCTCGAACACACACTCGGGCGGCATCCTGCGTTACAGCGTGGCTCCGTTTGTCAATCGGTCTCTGGAGCGAACCGCGCGCCGCTGCTTGAAGCAGCTCATGGAAAGTCTCGGGTACGTCGGCGTACTGACCATCGAATTCTTCGTCGTGAAGGGAAGACTGATTGCGAACGAGATGGCGCCGCGCGTCCATAATTCCGGCCACTGGACCATCGACGGTTGCATCACCAGTCAATTCGAGAATCATCTGCGCGCGATCTGCGGCCTGCCGCTTGGCAGCACGCGCGCCCTGGGGCATACCGCGATGATCAATTTTCTGGGCAAGATGCCCGACATGGCACGGCTTTTGGCCATCGAAGGCCTGGGTTTTCATGATTATGGCAAAGAACCACGCCCTGGGCGCAAACTAGGCCATTGCACGATAACCAGAGCCCACGCAAGAGATAGAAATCAGGCGCTCGCGGATGCCTTGAAATTGGTTCAATGGTCCTAGACGTGGTCGATTAACGCATCATGCTAACCCCATAGTCTGCGCAAGCGTATGTATCTAGAACTCTTCAAACTGCACGAATTGCCGTTCCGCCTGAGCCCGGATCCGCAGTTCCTCTACTTGAGCAAACAGCATGCGCGCGCCAAGGCGTACATGGAATCGACGATCTGGTTCACGGACGGTTTCGTGGTCATCACCGGCGAGATCGGCGCCGGCAAGACCACGCTCATCGAAACCTTCCTGCGCGAACTTCAGACCGACGTGGTGGTCGCGCAAATCAATCAGACGCAACTCTCGCCGACGGCATTCCTGCAAACCGTGCTGGTGCAGTTCGGCTTCTCGCCGTACAACATGAAGAAGCCGGAAGTCCTGGCGACGTTGAATCAATTCTTGATGGACCAGCACGACGCCGGCCGCAAAGTGCTGCTGATCGTCGACGAAGCGCAGAATTTGAGCTATCGCGTGCTGGAAGAAATTCGCATGCTGTCGGGTGTCGAAACCGCAAAAGACAAGGCGTTGCGCATCATTCTCGCCGGCCAGCCCGAACTCAACGAAAAGCTGAACTCGCCGGAACTCGTGCAACTCACCCAACGCGTGCGTTTGCGGTTCCACCTTGCCGCGCTCACGAAAGCCGAGACCACGGCGTACATCGATCACCGGCTCGAGGTCGCGGGCGCGGAAGGGCGGCGCGTTTTCGCCGAAGAGGCGTACCCGACCATCTACAAATATACGGGAGGCGTGCCACGCCTGATCAACACGCTGTGCGATACCTGCATGATGGCTGCCTTCGGCCACGATCAGGACACCGTGACCGTCGCTGATCTCGACGCGGCGATCCGGGAATTGCAGTGGGTCGAGTTCGCTTCCGCCACCAATCGCATGCAAGTGCCGGACATGCAGATCCCACCCGCCTCGTCGAGCGCGGATCAGTCGCAATCGGTGGGCAGAATCCTATTGGCCAGCGACGGTAAGACTGTGGTCGAGCGCGAACTCAAACCGGGCCGCCTGGTCATCGGTCGAACGCCCGACAACGATTTGCAGATCGACAGCAAGTTCATCAGCCGGCACCACTGCCAGATCGTGACGCAACCCGA
>JAXDQI010000351.1:0-3113 GCA_034667965.1 Gammaproteobacteria bacterium | reverse complement strand
GGGCTCGCAATCGGATGACGCTCGGACGATCCGGACAGTGCGCCGCCGGCGAGCACACGGATGCCGACAACGCCGACGCCGGCCGCCTTCGCATGATCGAATAGTCGTCCATAATCCTGTGCAGGGTAATTCGTCGGCGACCCCGCTGCCGCAGACGGATTCAGCATGTTGTAGGCAACCTGAGCACTGTCGAAGGCGCCCGAGTCGATCACCTGATGCAGCGCCGCCGTGTCGCCGACGGCCGTGAGGCCAAGGAAACGCGTCTTGCCCTGCTGACGCAGCCGCTCGAACGTCGGCACCACCTCGTCAAGCACCCGTCGGATGCTGAGCGCCGGTCCGCCCCCGGTCTCCGTGATCGAATTATGCAGATGGAAGATGTCTACCTGATCGAGGCGCAGCCGCGCCAGACTGGCTTCGAGCGATTTCGTTATAAAGCCGCCAATGCGGCCGACGTCGCCGGGTGGCAGCCGGACCTTGGTGCCGACGGCCACGTTGGCCGGTTTGAGTTTTTGCAGGACGCGGCCGAGATTCTTTTCTGATTCGCCGTTGCCATACTGCACCGCAGTGTCGAAGTAGTTCACGCCCGCTTCGAGCGCTCTCGCAATCGCGCGCTCCTGATCGAGCGGATCGCCGCGTACCATCAGTCCGCCGACCGCACCGCAGCCGAAGCCCAGCAGTGACAGCTGCATTCCGGTGCGCCCGAATACCCGCATCTCCATCGTTGCTCCTCCGCTCGCGCCAACAGATCGCGTACGACACACCACATTTTTTAGAATTATCCGTCATCGCGTCTGCTCTCGCAAATTCATTGGGGCTTGGCTCAGTTGCGCGGACCTGACATTCCGTAACCTGCCATGCTGCGAATCCGAATCTAAATTCGAACAATTGACTTCAGACGTTGCCTTAACCTCGGCCAAGCGCCTCTGGTCGCCGAGCAACGTGCAGGCGTGCTACCGCGTGCTACTTGAGCCGTACGCCTGCGATATCGACGATCTGCGAGTAGATCGGGATGTCCTTACGGATCGTGGCGAGCGCTTCTTCCGGCGTGGTGCCGAGCGCGTCGATGCCCAGCTTATTGAAGGTTTCAACGATCTGCGGCTCACGGGTGATTGGCAACAGCACTTCGGCTAGCCGCTTCTTAACCTCCTCCGGCACGCCGCCCATCACAGCATAGCCGTTCCAGGCGATGTAGTCGTAGCCCGGGTAGATTTCCGCGACGGTTGGTACGTCCGGCAGTTGCGGCATGCGCTTTGGGGTCGAGACCGCGATCGCACGGACGGTGCCGGCCTTGACCGGTTCGATCAGGTCGGACGAGTTGCCGAACAGCATGTCGACCGACTTCGACATCACCGCCGTCAGCGCGGGCTGGCCGCCCTTGAACGGCACCACATTCTGATCGAGAAGGATCTCACGCTTTGCGAGTTTCCATGCTCCATCGTAGTTTCTCAATACGTCATTCCTCTAACCGACGAACAAGTTGGTCTCGTCTTCGAGTCTGTTCTGATAAACAATAAAGCGGCTGCATCCTGACACCTCTTTAGCATGGTCGACGGAGTGAGTGATTTGTGAAATTTGGATGTTGCTCACAAGATGGCAAACTCGGGAAAGGGGCTCTTCGGCCCAGTGCACGCCGGTCATCCGCTTGTGGCCGGGCAGAAGCATACACCGGCATGAACCACTCATGAGTCAGTGGCCGAGCTTTGCGGTTTATGATGCGATGGCGCTGGTATAAGCTTCCGATACGCAATGCGACAGGAAAAGTCGCTGTCAAGGGGGAAGGTCCATGAAAAGCCCTGTGGGGGCGCTCCGAATTGTTGGTTTCGCGATTGCGGCATCGATCGCGCTGGTTGTGTCCTACACGTCCGCTCTGGCGCAGGCGTATCCCAGTCGGCCGATCCGACTGTTGATTCCATTCCTGCCCGGCGGCGCGGCTGACGTCCTGGGACGCACGATCGCCCTGAAGCTGGGCGAGGAGTTCAATCAGTCCGTCATTGTCGAAAACCGGGCGGGCGGCAACACGATCATCGCGGCCGACGCGGTGGCAAAATCGCCGCCTGACGGTTACACGCTGCTGCTGGCGATTGATTCCACGCTGGCGATGAACCAGACGCTGTTCGAGAAACTACCTTACGACCCGGTCAAGGACTTCGCTCCAGTCGCGCTGGTGGCCAAGGTGCAGTCCGTTCTGATCGCCCCGAAGAATTATCCCGCCAACACCATGAAAGAGATGATCGAGTTGGCGAAACTCCAATCCGATAGCACGCTGATAGGATCGGGAACGATCAACACCCATCTCGGCGCCCATTTGTTGGCGCAGATGGCGGGCCTGCGCATCAGCATCGTGCCCTATCGCGGCGGCAACAGTGGCTTGAACGCCGTGCTTGGCGGGCAGATCCCGCTGTACATGACCTCGGCGGCGGCAGTGATTCCGAACTATCGCGCAGGCAACGTGAAGGTTCTCGGCGTGATGGGCGCCACGCGGATGGCCGAGGCGCCAGACATCCCCGCCATCGGCGAGACGGTGCCGGGCTACGACGTCTACGTCTGGCAAAGCGTGGTGGTGCCGGCCAAGACCCCGTCGGAGATCATCGCCAAGCTCAACGCCGCGCTGGTGAAGATCCTGAAGATGCCCAACGTCAAAGAACGCTTGCTCACGGCCGGCATCGAGGCAACTTCCAGCACGCCGGAAGAGCTGGCCTCTTTCATTCGCGCGGAAACGGATCGTTGGGCCCCGATCATCCGGCAAACCGGTTTAAAGGCAGACTGACATGATCCTTTCAATTCGGCAGGTGACCGCGGCGGCGTTCGTCCTGGCCGCACTCGTGGGAAGCGCCTGCGCGCAGGATTACCCGAACCGTACGATCCGGATCGTCGTGCCGTTTCTCGCCGGCGGGCCCTCCGACGTGGTGGCCCGGCTGATCGCGCAGCAAATGAGCGAGAACTGGAAACAGCCAGTCATCATCGACAACCGTCCGGGCGGCAACACCATCGTTGGGGCCGACGCCGTCGCGAAATCGGCGCCCGATGGCTACACCCTTTTGCAGGCCAGCGATTCCACGCTGACAATGAACCAGAGCCTCTACGACAAGCTGCCCTACGACCCGGACAAGGAC
>JAXDQI010000350.1:0-3395 GCA_034667965.1 Gammaproteobacteria bacterium | reverse complement strand
TGGATCGCCGAGCCTCAGGCTGGAATCGCCTGGACGCAGGTTTTACACGGCGAGCAACGCTTCGAACTTCACCGTCCATTGGCTGCCCAGGGGTCGATCCGCGCCGAGCATCACGTAAGCGCGATTGAAGACAAGGGCCCGGGGCGGGGCGCGCTGCTCTATTTCGATACCGAACTGTTCGATACGGCAACGGGCGAACGACTGGCCAGCCTGCGCGCGACGGACTTTCTGCGCGACGATGGCGGCTGCGGCAACTACGACACGCCGCCGAAAGAGCTTGCCAGGCTGCGCGACAATGCCTCACCCAGCGCCACCGTCGACTACCGCACTTCGCGCCAAGCCGCCCTGCTCTATCGCCTTGTCAGCCGGGACTACATGCCGATCCATGCCGATCCCGTCATCGCACGCGACGCCGGATTCGACCGACCGATCTCGCACGGCCTGAATACGATGGGTCTCGCCTGCCGCGCGATCCTGAAGCGTTTCGCGCCGGGCAGGCCGGACCGGCTGCGCACCATGGCGGTACGGTTCGTTTCGCCGGCCTTCCCCGGTGACACAATCAGGATCGAGATGTTCGAGGAAGCCGACACCATCCGCTTCAGGGCATGGGTCGTGGAGCGTCAGGTGCTGGTACTCGATCGGGGCGAATGCAGACTAACAGGCGGATAGTGACGATGTTCGTTGCCGACACTGTGGAGCGTTCATGACCAACCTAATTCTGGTTCGGCACGGCATGCCCGACGAGGGACATTTGCAGCGCCCACACGATCCACCGTTGAACAAGACGGGCCAGCGACAGGCGTTCGAAATCGCCGAAAGGCTGGCCGGCGAAGGTATTTTCCGCATCGTCAGCAGCCCGCAAATGCGTGCACAAAATACCGCGGCACCGCTGGCCGACAGACTTGGTCTGGCGATCGAGACGGTGGAGGGTTTAGCCGAGGTTGACCGCTACACTGATCGATACCGCTCGCCGGAAACAATCCGAAAGGAGAATCCCGAGCGCTGGGAAGAATTTCAGAAATCTCCCGCGGAATTCTTTGGAAGGGGAGAGCTTGAATTCCGTACGGCGGTTCTCGACGCTTTTGCATCCATCCTTGATGGACCGCGACAGCAAGCGATTGCGGCCTTTACGCATGGAACGCCAATCAAAACGCTCCTGATGCATATTCTTGGCCTGACGAGCCCAGCGAAATTCGCGATCGGCCATTGTTCGGTCACGAGGATCGCAGGCGAGTCGATCGACGCGCTACGGATCGACAGTGTCAATGAAATGCTGATTTCACAAGGCGCGTCCTGACGCTGATGGTCCGCGGACAATACTGACCGGAGTCCGCTTTTAACTGGTGATCGCGGGAATACGATCGGTCCAGCGGCGGCCGCGCAGGCGCGCGTCGACGGCAAGGGAATGATTTTCCTGCGCGGAGCCGTGACCGATTTGGCCATTTAGTTCCCATCTGATCATTCCGATCCAGCAGATGGCATTGCCGTAGGCGCGCCAGGGCGCGCCTACGAGAGGAACGCCGCGTAGTTGGTGCGTGCGGCCACGCTGGTCAGTCACCAGGGCATCAATGAGGATCGGCGTAATCCCCAGCCGCGTCATCGTCATCTCGACGTTCATGATCGCCATCACCTGACCATTTTCGAGCAGATAGCCGTGCGCAAAGTGCTGGTCCTGGCCTGCGGGCTTCTCGGGATCAAGGTGCATGTGGAAGCGGAACCCGAGAGCTTCGCCAAACTGAGCCCAGAGCGAGTTCATCGGCGGGATTTCCAGCTCCGGCCGCGGACCCCAGCTATGGTTCATCCTGTCAACGGTATCGATCTTGTACTCCTCGCCGCGCAATTTGAGGCTGCCCTTGAACCGGCCATGCATGTCGTAATGGCCCTTGTAGCCGCTGCCCATCGATGTACGCGCCGAACGCTCCGCTTCCGTCTTGCCGGCCAGGGGATTCTGGTCCGGATCGTGAATATCGAACGGATCCATGATTCCGATGATGTCCATATGCAACTCGGTGCCCTCGCGCCCGACATAGTCAATGCGATAGTCGCGGGGCGGCCTGACCGCCTTCACGGTCAATCCGTTTGGGCCTTGAATATGCGAGAATCTCTCCGGTGCCGGAAGGTGAAAACGGGTATCGACAAAGAGCGCTTCGAACTCCGTCTCGCTCACGGCGCCGATGAATCGAATATCATTCTGCATGCACCCGAGGACCGGGCGAACGCAGACGTAAACATGCCCGAAGATGCGCTCCTCAGGAATTGATACCGGCAAATAGTAGGTCTCACCCCACGTGTAGTCATCCTTGTCAGTGTGGTGGTACTCGAGATCCTGCGCAGTAATCATGGTATCTCCTTCGATGCTGTGCCCGCCGCCGGATGCATGCGCGAGCGCCCGTTCAGGCAAAGGCCGGCAAGAGGTCGAGCACATTCCAGTCGAGCATTGCGGTTACTGACCGTTTCATCAGCGCGTGCTTGCGACTCAGCGCGCGTTCGTTGGCGTTGAGGTTTATTCCGACAATGTACAGCACAGTACAGAAATCGAACAGCATCGCCTTTCGATAATCCTCGCGCGCCTCCTCAAGCGAATACTTGATTCCGAACGATCCGATCCTCTCCACATAGCGCCGCAACAGATCAATTTCGTTTGCACGCCTCTGCTCGACGTCCATACTGTGACTGACAAGATAAGCGAAGTCCCGCAGCCCTTTCGAGGGTCGCACGGCCTGCCAGTCCACTGCGACGATCGGGTCAACGCCATCATCGCCGAACAAAAGATTATCCAAGCGGAGATCGCCATGCCCCAGCGTCGAGGGCTGTGACACAAGCCATTCCTGAAGCGGCACGATCGCGTCGAGATAGGTTTCGCGTTCCCTGCGAAGCCGATCCGGGACGTGTTCGCCGAACCGCTTTTCCATTTCGTTCCACGCCATGACGTACCTGTCGCGCCCCGGCATGGTCAGCGGAGCCAAATCAACCTGGGCCATGCGACCCCAGTACGGGCCATGCAGTTGTGCCATCAGATCGACGGCGAGACTGGCTTCTCCGAGCTTGAGACCTATGGTTTCATCCCCGGGCCGATGATTGGGAAAGTCCTCCAGAACGAGCGCGAACAATTCACCATCAGCCGTCGTTTCGGCGAAATAGCATTTGGGCGCTCGCGCGTTGGCGGCCTGGGCCAAAACATTGTAGAAGTTGATTTCCCGCTGATAGAGGCCCATCGCCCTGGACGCCTTCCTGCGCACCGCGTCGCTTGTGGCGACTTTCACGAACACGCTGGCTGGCGCGGTTCGTGACGGTTGGGGGTCAACATAACGCAACTTCAGACGCGCAGATTCGCCGGTCTGGCCAAATCCGACCCCGATCGGCTGGGCCTCGAAGCTTTCTACCGACTGCGAACC
>JAXDQI010000349.1:0-29138 GCA_034667965.1 Gammaproteobacteria bacterium | reverse complement strand
CTTCGGGTCCGGAATCGATAGAACGTTTATCGGAGACATGTCTTCGTATTCCGGCCGACTCAAGGTGCGCGCGATGGCAAACCGCAAATTCATACTATCCTGGGGGTGGATCGTCAGGTTCGCCGAGGGCAGGAAGCTCGTGTATCGATGTTCGGCCTGGATCGGCACGAGCACGCTCGGGCCGGTTTGAAGATTATTCTTGTCCACATAGGTTGTCGTTTGAAAAGCCTTTGCGTGTTCGAGCGTGTTCACCACTCTCAACCCGATGTTGCCGCTCGCCTCAACCCCCATCAGCGATCCAATGGCGTCCATTTGTCCATAAGCAGCCGCTGTTTCCTCTCGGTTGGCGTGGCTGTGTGTCGCATCAATCGTCCAGGGCCCGGAAGCTTGAGTTGATCCAAAGAACGAACCGGACAACGGCGCTTTGCTAAAATCGAGGGGAGGAACGGGAAGTGAATTGCCGGAAAAGACCGCTGCGGGGTTTTGAACGGGCTGGGCGTTCATACCAAAGTTCCAGCCTGGAAATATGGTATCGATGCCGCCCGGATACAGTTGGTTCTGTATCGCTTGACTCTGTGTCGGGCTAACCGCGCCGTAGTAGGAGACGGCGCGGACGTCGACGTCCGTTTCCGAGTATCGGACCCCGGCCTTGAACGTGATGTTGTCATTGAACCGGTTCCCAAGATCGAATTTCAAGGCTCCGCCGTCGTTATTGCTTTGGATGAAGCGTTGGAATACCGCGTTGGTACTGTATAGCGCGGGGTCAGTCAGAGGTGGGGCGCCCTGGTTGAAGGTGGCTGGTCCGCTGCTGTTCGCGCTGTAGTTGACTCCTGCATTTGACGGATAACTGATGGCTGGAGCATAGAACAAGCCCAGATCCTGCAACGCTCTCATCCGACTCAGCGAAAAGTCGAGTGCAGCAGTCCACTTGTCGTTGTGCCATTTTCCATTCAGACCACCGATCTGGGTGGTGGAAAAGTTATCGTATATGAGCGGAAGCTCCGATACGGTCACTTGCGAGGCAGTGCCGCTGGCTCCGGCTGGAGGAGTGTAATGGGCGAAGTTTAATCCGGTAACGGCTCCGTTTTGAATGGTGATGCCGCCCGGTTCAAATACCCCGTTCAGAACGTTTCCGCCATCATACTGCAGGGTATTGTAGTCACGGTTATCGGTGCGATCGTATTTGCTATACGTATAGTCCGCGTTGAATTCCGCAAATTCATTCGGTTTCCACTGAATGTCGGCGCTCAATGCCGTGCGATCCTCAACTTTCCTCATCATCCCGATATCGGGATAGCTCGGAAATATCACTTGCTGTTGGCTGACGCCGCCGCTGGCATTTCTAATGTTGACGGTATCGATTTGCGGCCGAACCTCGGCAAAGTCCTCTCTTACCGGATTTTTATTCCATACGCCGGCGACGTCAAAACCCAACGTGCCGTCCAGCAGCTTGTCGCCGAAGATTCCGCTGACGCCCTTACCCCATTTGGGTTCCGTGCTGTTGGTTTGGGTCTTTGCGGTAATACTTCCAAAATAGTGTTCCCCACTCTTGGGTTTGTAATCCAGGGGCTTCAGGGTCTGAAAGTCGACTTCACCCCCGAGACCGGATTCGACCAACTCGGCCGATGGAGTTTTATAAATTAAAACGCCGCTGAGTATTTCGCTGGGCAGCACATCAACGGCGAATTCACGCAGGCCCCTCAGGCCCTCAATGCCATATCCTCCCGGCGTTCGGCCGTTGACGGTCGTGGTGATAAATTCCGAACCCATACCGCGTATCGATACGTGGTCGCCGGATCGGCCGTCAGTACCTCGATCAATCTGCACGCCGGGCACGCGCTGCAATTCATCAGCGATGCTGTTGTCGGTGAACTTGCCCAAGTCTTCCGGCGTTATTGCCTCCACTACCACGGAAGCATTTTTCTTCTCCCTCTGGGCCGCTTGCAGGGCCGCGCGAAATCCGGTAACGACGATATCCTCGAGAGCATTGTCGTCCGCAGGCGCGTTCCCAGCGTCGTGCGTAGCTGCGCCGGCTGGACCCGCAGCATCGCTGGGTGCAACCATGGCTGTTTGGGCCTGGATTGCCCCTGCAGGGACCAGAGTCCACGCGCCCAGAGACGCCGAGACGAATAGCCAGTTCCGAATCCTCATTAGCTCACCCCTATGCTCGCCAGAATCGTTAGTTATTGACTCAATGCTCGCATCATGGACAGTGAGTGTCAACATATAAGAAAATATTACGCATAATCGCGGTTTATGGTTGTTGTGTCTCAACACTTGAGATAATCTGTCTCAATTATATATCCAAGCGTCTATCAGTCGCTTGGTTAGTCTCGGTATTCGGTCGGGAGTTCGGGGTGCTTATGGGACGGCTTCAAGGAAAAAACATACTCGTCACAGCGGCCGGTCGCGGCATCGGACGAGCCTGCGCCCTCGCGGCAAGCGCAGAAGGCGCGCACGTCATAGCCACCGACATGGACCCGTCCGCTCTCGAGGGCCTCGACAGCTCCCGCATAAGGACCGCGGTGCTGGACGGTACGGATGATGCGGCGGTTCGGTCTCTGGTAGAGGACTCGCCGGCATTCGACACGCTGATACATTGCATCGGCTATGTACACGTGGGCACTGCACTTGACTGCGACCTGAAGTCCTGGCGACGGTCCTTCGAGATTAATGTGGAAAGCTTTTTCTTCGCAGCGTGCGCTGTTCTGCCTGGTATGCAGAAAGCCGGCCGGGGCAGCATCGTGTGCATTTCCTCGGTTGCGTCCAGTTTAAAGGGGTTGCCGCGACGCGCCGCGTATGGCGCCTCAAAATCGGCACTGAACGGCCTCGTAAAATCCCTCGCCGCCGATTACATCGCCAGCGGGATCCGCTGTAACGCCGTGTGCCCAGGTACGGTAAGTTCACCATCCCTGGAGGAGCGAATCACGGCCCTGGGTGAAGAGCTTGGCGGGTATGACAAGGCTTATAACAAGTTCATTTCTCGCCAACCCATGATGCGCTTCGGCACGCCGGAAGAAGTGGCATCCTTATGCGTCTATCTGGCGAGCGATGAGAGTAGCTTCGTCACCGGCCAATTGCTCGCCATCGATGGCGGCATCACGATCTGACAGGAGATTAGACACCGTGAAGTTCGTTCGCTACGGGGAAAAGGGCAAAGAGCGCCCAGGTGTTCTCGACTCGCTTGACCGGATCCGTGATATCAGCCATCGGGTCCCCGACATAGGCGGCAGTGTGCTGGCACAACTCAGCCGATTCAGCGCTGCCGACCTGAATTCATTTCCCTTGGTCGAAGGCGAGCCTCGCATCGGACAATGTGTCGGCGGAGTCGGGAAGTTCATATGCGTCGGTTTGAACTACGCGGACCACGCAAAGGAATCGGGGCAGCCCCTTCCTGCCGAGCCGGTCATTTTCATGAAGGCCGTCTCCGCCCTCACCGGACCTTATGATGACGTAATCATTCCTCCGGGATCAGAAAAGTCAGATTGGGAAGTGGAACTGGGCGTCGTGATCGGCAAGGAAATTCGCTACGCCGACCAAAGCACGGCGTCCAAAGCCATCGCCGGCTACTGCGTGGTTAACGACCTCTCCGAAAGAGCATTTCAGCTGGAACGAGCAGGTCAGTGGTCGAAGGGTAAAAGCTGCGACACGTTCGCTCCCATCGGTCCGTGGTTGGTCACTGCCGACGAGATACCAGATCCGCCGAATCTCAAGATGTGGCTGGAGGTGGACGGGCACCGCTATCAGAACGGCAGCACCGCAACCATGATCTTCAGCCCGGTCTATCTAGTCAGCTATATCAGCCAGTTCATGTCGCTGCAACCAGGCGACATCATCTCAACCGGCACGCCACCTGGCGTGGGATTGGGACAATCGCCGCCCGTCTACCTCAGACCAGGACAGACGATGCGGGTTGGTATCGAGAAGCTTGGGGAGCAACTGCAAACGACAGTCGCATACGATCCCCCGAACGAACCGCGCCCGTCGAAGTAGTAAAATCGCCGTGCGCCAATGGCTGGATACCCATCTGCATTTGCTCTACCCGGAGCGGCTACATTACGACTGGACAACAGAACTGCCCGCTCTCCAGCATTCCTTTCCTCTGCAAGATTACATGAGTGAAGCGCGGTCCCTTGGCATCGGTCCGGCACTGTACATGGAAGCGGACGTGCGCGAAGCGGACATCGAAGCTGAAACGGCGCTGGTTGAAGACCTCGCCAGGGAGCCATCCGGGCAGATTGTCGGCGCAATTTCGTCGTGCCGCCCGGAATCCACCGATAGCAAGGCATTCGCGATGTTTGTCGAGCGTACGACCGCCAACCCGCTGATACGCGGCTTCAGGCGCGTGTTACACACACAGCCGGACGATCTTGCGTCCAGTGAACGTTTCCTCGCTAATTTGCGCCTCCTGACAGCACAGGGCCACCCCTTTGATCTTTGTGTTTTGCCGCGTCAGTTGGCGCAGGCCGCTGAACTCGCAAGGTCCCTGGACCGCGCCACATTCGTGCTCGATCACTGCGGCAATCCTCCTGTTGCAAGTGGCGAGTTCGAATACTGGCGTAAGCGAATTCGCACTTTGGCGATGCTTCCGAATGTTCACTGCAAGATTTCCGGCGTCATCGTAAACGGCGATCCCTCGCGCTGGGACGGAAACGACATTGCGCCTGTTGCTCGGGATTTGCGACCATATATTGAGGAGGTCATTCATAGCTTCGGCTGGCAGCGCGTTGTTTGGGGTAGCGACTTTCCAATTTGCAGACTGACGAAGGGTCTCACCACTTGGAAGCATGTCACTGATCTTTTGATGCGCGAAGCCAGCGGCTCAGAGCTTGACGCCCTGGCCCAAGGCAACGCGCGGCGCATTTACAGATTAAATTGAAAGGGACGCCGTAATGAGTACCGCCCAGTCCTTGCAGCAGGCGTGGCCGCATCCCAAAAGCCCGGTCCCCATCGCCATTATCGGTGCGGGCGGTATCGTCAATGATGCGCACCTGCCGGCCTACCGTAAAGCCGGATTCCAGGTCGCTGGAATCTTTGACGAGAATGCGCACCGAGCGCAGGTGATGGCGGAGCGCTGGAAGATTGCCCGCGTCTGGACCAGTCTGGACGAGGTGATCGCAGACACTGCCGCCCAACCCGTGATCTTTGACGTAGCCATCCCGCCTACGGCGACGTTGTCCCTGCTGGATCGATTGCCTGCGGCAGCTTCCGTGCTGATTCAAAAGCCGATGGGCGCCAATCTGCAGCAGGCCCGCGCCATTGTCGCCTGTTGTCGGCAGAAGAGACTGGTCGCGGCTGTCAATCATCAACTGCGCTTCGCGCCCTACATGTTGGCGGTGCGCGATGCATTCCATCGCGGCTGGCTTGGCGCCATGACTGATATTGAAATGCTGCTCAACTCCTCCGATCCATGGCATCTGTTCCCGTTTCTCGAACAGATGGAGCGGGTGGAAATTCAGGTGCATTCGATCCATTATCTGGATTTGATTCGATCGCTCATAGGTGAGCCGGTGGGCGTGTACGCATTTACCCTTCCGGACGCACGTTTTCCCAAGCTGAAAAGCACACGCTCCTCAATCATCCTGAATTATGGCTGTGCGACGCGGGTATGCCTTTCACTCAATCACAACTACGCGCATGGCCCGCATCGGCAAGCGGCGACCTTTAAGTTCGAAGGTGATCGGGGGGTGATCTGGGTACGCATGGGTGTGATGCTCGACTATCCGAAAGGACAGCCCGACTTGTTCGAGATCAAGGTGGAAGGGCGAGACTGGGAAACCCTGACGCTTGCCGGCTCATGGTTTCCCGATGCCTTCATCGGCCCGATGAGCAACTTGCAACGTTTTGTGAGTGGAGAGGATGCCGTGTTGCTGACCGGTGTCGATGACGTGCTCAACACGATGCGGCTCGTGGAAGCGGCGTATGAATCCAGCGCGGGTGGCGGCACCGCGCTATCACGTTTTCGTGAGGGAACGTAGGTTTACCAACGACCCCATGCGTTCGGAGATACGGTAGTATGCGCTTGTTCAAGGCGGTTGCCATCCGGGCAGTTCAACCTCATAGCGACAGGCGTAGATGAAATCGCAAACTTCGCTCGGAAAAGCCCTCCGCCTGCTATTCGCGGTTGGAGAAACCACCAATCCTGCAGGCATAAGCGTCGCGGAGCTCATGAAGGCGACCAAGGTTTCCCGACCGACAGCCTATCGCTTCTTGAATGAACTTGAGCAATTCGGACTCGTGAGATCGGTTCCAAAGCAGCCGATGTGGCAGCTCGGCCCCAAAGTCATTGCACTGGCCGCCCAAGCTGGAAGCTGGGCCGTTATGCGCAGACGGGCAAAAGTGGCGATGGAGGAGTTCGTCCAGTCAGGCGGCCCCACCGTGCACTTGGGAATTCGTGACGGTAACGAAGTGGTCTATATCGATAAGGCAGAGAGCCTCAAGTTTGCAACCATCGCCTCCGCAGTGGGACAAAGAAGAGCACTAAACGTGACTGCTCTTGGAAAATGTCTCGTTGCTTTTGACGCGAACGCGGAACTGGCGGACAACCTGGCCGATGCGGGGCTTGTTGGACGCACTCAAAATTCCATTACAGATCGGCAGCGTTGGGTCACCGAGATTGCTCAAGTGCGCGAAAGTGGGATTGCTCACGATGCTGAAGAATGTGATATCGGTGCATGCTGTGTCGCCGCTCCGATTTGCGACTCACAGGGCTACGCGGTCGCCGCCATTAGCATTTCGGCGCTTTCGAGCGACGGGGGTAAAAATGATTCGGACCGTCTTGAGCGTAAGATCCGGCAGCTTGCCGCCGTCATCAGCACGACTTCAGAGAGTCAGCGGTAATTTCTTGATACTGCTGCCCCCGGAGAAAAAATGTTGAAATAATTGACGCAGATCATTGAGAACAAATTTCACTAAGAATAAGAATTGACCGGAGTCGACTGGTCACTACAGAGGAGGGATCCGCGAACGCGTCGCAGCGATCGCCAGGCTTGGGCGAGCCATTCGTCCCACCCGAACCGAACCAGATAAATAAATAGGGGTTCCACCATGAAACAGATTAGATTGCCAGCACTAGCCGCAGCCTCTGTCATGTCCCTTTCCAGTTACATCGTGCACGGACAAAGTCAAGCCGAGCTAGGATCGCCATTAGCCGCAGAAGCGGCGGCATCCCCCGCAACGGTCATACCGCCATTCTCCGTGTGCAGCAGTAATGTGAACATTGCATCGTTGCTCCCTGGCGGAGCCCACGAAGACCCGGATGTGGTGACGGCGGCAGCGTTTATCACCCTCACTGAACAACTCGCGCTCCAGGAGGTCGCACAGGCATCTTCGCTGGACCAGTATCACCAGATCACCTTGCTCGGTAAAGCCGAGATTTACGATGTGAACCTGTCCCCGCTCAAGAACATCGCCTGCGCGACCTGCCATGTGCCATATACAGGATTTAGAGGCTCTACGAGTATCCTCAATGCAACCACCGCGTCTCAGCCAGGAGGGATTCCAATCACCAATGCAACTCCGCCAGAACCAAACTACCGTATCGGTCCAAGAAATCCCCAAAGTTATGCGTACGCCCCGTTCTCCCCGATCCTGCACTATAATGCAACGCAGAATAGTTTCTATGGCGGCAATTTCTGGGATATGCGCGCCACTGGAATCCGCCTTGGCAATCCAGCGGCAGAACAGGCACAAGGACCGCCGGTGAATCCCGTGGAGATGGGAAATATCGACACTGCGTGCGTGGTTTGGAAGGCGTCACAGAGCCAATATGCTTCGCTGATCACAACTATATGGGGCGTTCAATCGTTCGCGATCACCTGGCCTTCCAATGTGGCCACTGTATGCGCCAAGCCAGGTCCACCTTCTGTGAATAATCCACTCCCGGTAATGCTCAGCGCTGTTGATCGGGGAACATCAAACTCCACGTATGACCACATAGCGATGTCAATGGCATCGTATGAATCTTCCTCCGAGGTCAGTGCTTTCTCCTCGAAGTTCGACGCCTATCTCGCAGGCAACGCAACTTTGACTACCGCGGAACTGAACGGCTACACGTTGTTCAACGGCAAAGGGCGTTGCAATCAATGCCATCTGAGCGGCACCGCGGTAGACTCGCTCAATAGCGAGGTGGCCGCCGATGTGGCGCCGCTCTTCACCGATTTCACGGCAAACAATATTGGTCTCCCCAAGAATCTAGCCATACCGTACTATTGCGAAAACAAGCCTGACAAGTATGGATACACTGCGAATCCCCTGGGTTTCGCCTTCATCGATTTGGGACTGGGGGCCTTTCTGAACGGCACGGGCGCTGCGCCCAATCCGAATACGCTGCAGTGGAAACAGCTCGCTCCACAGTTCAACGGTATGTTCCAAACGGCCACCTTGCGTAACGTCGACAAGAGGCCGCGGCCCGATTTCGTGAAGGAGTATATGCACAATGGGTATCTCAAGAGCCTGAAAGAAGTCGTTCACTTTTATAACACCTCACAGGCACTGCCGCGTTGCGCGCAGGGTTCACCCGGCGAGAAGGTGACCTGCTGGCCAACGCCAGAATACCCGGCCACCCTGAACACGACGCAGTTGGGCAATCTGCGATTAACCGCAGCCGAAGAAAACGAGATCGTTGCCTTCCTTAAAACGCTGACGGATGGCTTTGTCACCGCGCCAGGTACGTTTGCCAGCCCGGCGAAAAAACAATAGCTCGACAGTCTCAGGCCTACGCCGGCAGGGCGAACCAACTTGGTTCGCCCTGCTTGCGGCCCTCCGCGGGCAGCGCTACTCGTCGCGGCAGGACGCGCCCTGACCCGTGTAGAACTGCTCGTAGATCGCACCGTCGTGGCCGAACGGCACGAAGACCGGTCCGCCATTCCTTAGCTCTCCGAAGCTGACCGGCCTCATGCGCCGGAGATCGCTCGCCTTCGTCTGCCCCGTGGCAATGCCGATCGTGCCCAGGATGCCCGGTGCAAAGTTAGTGCCGGTGGCCGCCAACCCGCCGACGATCATTTCGATCTTGCCGCTGTCGTAGATCGCGATCTGCAGCGTATTCGGCTGGGTGGTACCGACAGCCGGCACTCCCTTGTAAGTCACGATCACGCGCCGATTGGCCGAGTCGAAATACCCGAACACTCCCCCGCCCGTGGTGGCCGCGGTGCTGTCGAGATTTTTCATCAATGCGCCGATGGTGAAGCGACCGCTCAACAACAACTGGCCCTTCATGTACCAGGGCGAACCATTATCGTCGATACCACCTATGTCCGACGACGTCCGCGCGCTGATGGCGCCGTCCTCGTTGACGATGAGCGTGCTGATCGGGTCGGCAATGCCGGGGACCGTGAAGGAGAAGCCGGGGTAACTCAGGTAGACGCTGGCGTCCCCGCCCGCGTTGAGCTTGGTGGTGCCGGGATCGAGAAGCGCCGCCCCCGACGTGACGGTGAGTTCGTAGCCCGTACCGCCAACGGGGGTGAACGTGATTTTGTCGGTCGGTCGCAAATCGATGGGATGGGCCTTCACCTTCTGGCAGTTGGCGACGAAGTTCACCAGCGGGTTCGCGCGCCGGTTGGCGGGCGAATCCGTAAGATACTGCGCGGAGTCTTCATCGTGCTTCAGGGCCTGGTTGAAGAACGACACTGCGTAGAGGTTCGTCAGCCGGGTCGTCGTGGCGATGGAGACTTCCGGTCGCATCGGCATCAGGGGCTGCAGTTCATTCCGGACGGCCAGTATTCCAGGATCGCCGAATAACGTGGCCACCAGCTGTGCATCGCTGATGCCTGTGAAAACCGAGGCATCGCAGTAATCGTAGAGTCCCGATTCCCGCGCTCCCGTATAGGTAAAATAGAACGTGGCATCGAAAACCCAGTTGGCAATGTCGGAGGGTTTCAACACCGAAGGATTGATGAAGGCCTGCGGAAAGACCGCGGGATTGACGGCAATCAGCGAATTGTGGATGTCCTGGCACCAGCTTGACTGGTATCCCACCGTATGATGGCTCAAGGCACTGACGTCGACTTGGTACTTCGGACGGCTGTGAGTGAACGAATTGAAGTTGTCGTAGGAGATGCCCATATCATTGCCGAAGAACAGGAGCGGAACGCTGGCATTGGCATAATCGGCCGAATTGAGCAGCAGGCCATAGTTGGTTCCCGCGACCATGAAGGCGGCCTTGACGCGGGGGTCCGCAGGCAGCCCTTGGGAACTGATGCCCGCCACGGTGGCGAGGCTCGTCTGTCCGCCCAGCGAATGTCCGAGTACGCCGATCTTGTCTGCATCGACATGCCGTGAAAACTGGATGCCGGTCTTCTGATCCAGAACGCCCTGCAGGACCGCATCGATCACGAACCTGACATCCTTCGAGCGCTGATAGATGAGCTTGGCCCCGAGGACGTTGTCATTGGGACCCAGCGGCAAACCGACATAGTTTTCGAGGAAGAACGTCTGGTACCACGCGTCGTTGTCGCCCGTGTGCTCGACCGACGCCACGATGTAGCCGTGACTGGCCAGGGTCTCGAGCGTGTCCGGAACGGCCTTGGTCGCCGCTGTTTCGTTGCCATGCGATGCGATCAGCAGCGGGAACCTCTCCCTGGCCAGTGGTGCTCGGTCCGCGACAGGATTGAGCGACATGCTGCCGGTGAAGGTCAGCGGCGGAAGATCCGGCAGGCCCGGGTACACCGTGCCGCCCGGATTTTGGTTGTAGACGGGATCATTCCAGGTATACAGCACATGCTGCGTCGCCGGCGTCGAAGTCGGATACCAAATGTGCAGGTACAGCGGCCGGCCCGATGACGTGGCGGGCGTGCTGCCGTCCACATTGCGCGAAGCATCGGTAAGCACGACGGTCGTATGGCCAATGGCGTAGCGGCCGGCCTGATCCGGCGGATAGACCCGATCCTCATCCGACAATCCGGCGGTCGCCGTGCCGCTGGCGGCGAACAATGTTCCGAGCAGGAGTGCCTTGGCCACCAGCGATGATGCGCCGGTGCCGATGATTCCGTTGTTCATGATGATCCCCTTCTTGGCTGGCGACCGCGACGCATCGTGGTGATGGGTGCATCGCGCCTGTTGTTGTTGATCGGACCCGCTGTCGCCGATATTCCGCTCAGGCGCGGCGGTTGGCAAGAGACGCACGCTCGTCGGAATGAATATTTCGGTTGGTTAGCGCCCTTATAGTTATCGGCGCCTCGACAGCACACCCATCACCAGCACCGTCGGAATCAACGGCAGATTCTTGAGTAATCCCCCAAAAGGTTCCAACCACGTCGACGGAAACACGACGCCAATGAAAACGGTATAGACGAGTAGCAATGCACACATGAGACCCGCCACCACCGCGGGCCGCCAAACAATCAACGCCAGGCCTCCTAAAGCGAGATCCACGGCGCTGGCTACCCAGACCAACGGCGCTATTACGACAGAAGGAATTCCCGCGGATGCCAACAGCGCCCGACTCTGCGTCATCGGAGTCAAGAATCCGACCAATCCAGATCCGATCCATAGGAGCGACACCGCCACCCGGAGCACCGGCGCGAGAAAATACAGCCGCGCGTGCCAGCGGTCTTGCACGAAGCTCGGCGCCGCGGCGAATGACTGCTTCAATGAGAGAGGCGCGATTCCCGAGAGCGCCACCATCTCTCGCACCGAGTCATCCGACGCTATGTTCCCCTCATTCAGCATGCGCCACATCGTCATTCCCAGCGGTCCGCTGCTCAAGTGCTCCCCCAGCCATGCGCCGAATCGCGCTACGGACATGGGAATGTGTACCAGTACCGGCGGCGGCATTTCCAGCCACCGTCGCGTACCGAGCCAGTACTCTAATAAGGAGACTCGTTCCGGCCCGACCGCCGAAATCACTTCCCGAATTCCAGCCTTTTTGTCGATCAGCCCAACGATGACCAGGGCCAAATCCTCAGCTCGAATCGGCTGCATCAGCTGCTCGCCTGAACCGGGTAGGAACAGAACGCCCGGCAGCGCAGCCATCGCCCGTAGCAACGAGGTGCCACCGTACGAACCCCGGATGGAGTACACCAGTGACGGTCGTATGACGGTCCAATCCAACTCGAGATTCGCAAGCTCCACATCTCCCCGGTGCTTGGAGGCAAGATACTCGCCCGCCGAGGGGGATCCAAGAACCGAAATCTGGATAACCCGCCGAAGCGCAACCCGCTGACAGGCCTCAAACAACGCCTTCGGCCCGGCGATATGGACGGGTTCGAACGTACTAGCGTGTGACTCTCGAAGAATACCCACCGCATTGATGACAACATCGATACCTGCAAGCCGCGGTATCCACGCGTCCGACGTAAGATCGCGACAAAAGTCACAGGCAATCGAGTCTGGATTGGTCGGCCGTCGTACTCCGGCAATAACGGTGTGCCCCGCAGATCGGAGCGCGGCGACCAAGTGGCGCCCGATAAATCCTTCTGCTCCGGTTACCAATACGCGCACGTTTAGCTCAGCTCATCCTTGACGGGACACCCCGATCCTCAGCCTACCGCAATCCGCGCCACGTCGCTAATCAGGGAATCGACACCCAGTGCGTCCCTAGGTATTGCCCGCGGTAGTTCGCTCGTGCTTGATACGATCGAAAATCTCCTCCCGATGGACCTCGACGTCCTTCGGTGCCTCGATTCCGATACGAATTTGGGTCCCCTTCACGCCAAGGACCGTCAAACGATATGAGGACCGATCCGAATGGTTTCGCCAATTCGCCGCGAGAGTATCAACATGTCTGCCTCCCTGCCTGTGTTGAGATGACGATTGTAGCGACGCGTCGTAACGCAATACAGTGTCTCGGACCTGCGACATTACAACCGTAACACTGCCGTCGAATATTTCGCCCGTCAAGGAACTATTGCCGGCACAGGAACCCTAACCGATTTCCATCGGCCCGAAAACTGTATGAACGATTCGAACTCATCTTCCAACCCCACATCATCACGTGTCACCCTCAAACTCAAGGGTGCAGCGCGCAAGCCTTCGGCTGAACGAAAAGCGCCGCTTATTCCGCGGCCGCACATCAAACCTAACCGGCCGCACATCAAACCTAATGTGAAACCCGACGCTCAATGGTCGGATGAATACAAGCAGCGTATGCAGGCGGATATGGATGCGCTAACGCGGAAATGACGTCTTCAAACGTTCGACCCGCCGGGGTCGCTACTCCGGTTGAATCACCGCGGCTACAGTTGTAACCGAAGAGGTCTTTCCTGTAACGCAGGGCAAATGGACGGCGCGTATCGTCCCGTCGCGGATGCGGCTAGACGTACTTTCCATTCTTGTCTAAATCGTTACAGGAGATCCTGATGACAGCGACACTACAAGGGGTGGGTATCCCCGATAGCAAACTTGCCCGCGAGATTACCGAGTTGGTCCGAGATACGGCATCGCCGCTGCTCTTCCATCACTCGAGTCGGGTTTATTATTTCGGTGCGCTGGCGGGAAAACAGCGGAACTTGCGCTTCGATCCAGAGCTTCTGTATGCGGGAGCGATGTTCCATGATATGGGACTCACCCCAAAGCATAGCAGCGAGCATGAGCGGTTTGAGGTCGACGGCGCGAATGCCGCTCGTGACTTCCTGGAAAGCCGCGGCATCTCACGAACGGATGTCGATACGGTTTGGACCGCGATTGCTTTGCACACGACGCCCGGCATTCCCCAGCACATGCATCCGGTTGTCGCTCTGGTCACGGCAGGCGTCGAGATGGATGTGCTCGGCTTGACCTATCGCCAGTATAGCGATGCTGAGCGAAACGCGGTGGTCCACGCGCATCCGCGCAGCGATAACTTCAAGGAAGACATCATCCAAGCCTTCTACGACGGCATCAAGCGCAAACCGCTTACGACATTCGGCAACGTGAAGGCCGACGTCCTTGCGGACAAGGACCCGAGCTTCAAGCGCGGCAACTTCTGCAGCGTGATCCGTGGATCGGCTTGGCGCGCATGACATGAGTTCTTTAGGAGCCCTACTATGAAACACAGCCCCCCCTCCTCGCACCTGACCCACGCAACCGGCACGCCGGTCACCGACAATCTCAATATTCAGACAGCCGGCCCCCGCGGTCCAGCGCTACTGCAGGATGTCTGGTTGATCGAAAAGCTCGCGCACTTCGACCGCGAGGTCATCCCCGAGCGGCGCATGCACGCGAAGGGCGCCGGTGCTCATGGGACTTTCACTATCACCCATGACATTACCGCTTACACCAAAGCGAAGATCTTTGCTGAACTCGGCAAGGAGATCCCGATGTTCGCTCGTTTCTCGACCGTCGCCGGCGAGCGTGGCGCAGCCGACGCCGAACGCGACATCCGCGGCTTCGCCTTGAAGTTCTATACCGAGGAGGGCAACTGGGATGTGGTCGGCAACAACACACCGGTGTTCTTCTTTCGGGACCCGCTGCGTTTTCCGGATCTCAACCACGCGATCAAGCGCGATCCGCGGACCGGCATGCGCAGCGCCGATAACAACTGGGACTTTTGGACGCTGTTGCCCGAGGCTCTCCACCAAGTCACCATCGTCATGAGCGAGCGGGGCATTCCGCGCAGCTTTCGCCACATGCATGGCTTCGGCAGCCACACCTACAGTTTCATCAACGCCAAGGACGAACGGACCTGGGTGAAGTTCCACTTTCGCAGCCAACAGGGTATCCAAAACTTGACGGATGCAGAAGCCGAGGCTCTAGTCGGCAAGGATCGAGAGACACACCAACGCGATCTGTTCGACAACATCGAGGCGGGCCGATTCCCGCGTTGGACCTTGTTCATCCAGGTGATGAATGATGCGCAGGCCAAGGCATTTCCGTTCAACCCCTTCGATCTGACCAAGGTTTGGCCCAAGGCTGCGTTCCCGCTGATCGAGGTTGGCTTCTTCGAACTCAACCGAAATCCTGAAAACTTCTTCGCCGAGGTCGAACAAGCCGCCTTCTCCCCCGCCAACATCATACCGGGCATCAGCTTCTCGCCTGACAAGATGCTGCAGGCGCGGTTGTTCTCCTACGGGGACGCCCAGCGCTATCGTCTCGGGGTCAACTTTAATCACATCCCGGTCAACGCACCGAAGTGTCCGTTCCACAGCTATCACCGCGACGGAGCGATGCGCACCGACGGCAATCTTGGGGGAACGGCGAGCTACTTCCCCAATAGCAGGGGTGAGTGGGCCGACCAGCCGCAGCTCAACGAGCCGCCGTTGGCGATCGACGGTGCGGCCGCCCACTGGGACCATCGCATCGATGATGACCACTATCAGCAGCCGGGCGATCTCTTCCGCAAGATGGACGCCGCTCAGCGCCAAGCTTTGTTCGAGAATACGGCCCGCCAGATCGGCGGAGCCGCCAAACACATCCAGGAGCGGCACATCGCCAATTGTACCAAGGCCGATCCGGCCTACGGCGCCGGAGTCGCTCAGGCGATTGCTCGACTTGGCTAATATGGTACATCACGCTCCGTCTAGTGTCGGAGAAAACGAAGCTCTCTTCTGCCGGTGATAAAGCCACAACAGAAGCGCCATCAGCGACCCTCCCGGCAGAAGCAATATCGCCGCATACGGTGCGAGATCCCGGAGTCTTGCAACGACGGCCGCCCTATCGCCGCTCCACATCCGCGGCACAGTCCCATGCTGCGCATCCCGGCCGGGGTTGAATACCAGCCAGGAAATGAGGGTCGGTGTGGGTTCGCTGGCGGACGTCATAAATCGTCTCCATGAAGTGTCATTTATTAATTTAAAGACGAATGACCGAGCAGGAAATCGACACCCGCTGAGCGAAATATTCGTAATTGCATGTGAACATGGGTGGGCGGACCCGGCCGCTACGCCAACTGGAAAACGAGCACGGAAGCGACCGTGGCTGTAACCGCCAGAAGCGCCTGCCCAAATCGCGTGATGAGATAGATTCCGTTAGTCATGTGCCTTCTCCGCTGATTGATTGGATCGATCGAACAGTGGATAGATTGCACCGCCCGCCTATGCACAACAAACGGAGAACCTGACAACCAGTTAAGTAAAACTTAACGTGTCCGCATTTCCACGCAACGGAACCACCCCCTCTTCACCCGGTCAAAATGTCTTAGTCCATCATTCACCAAGGACATTGCCATGACGTTGACCACCCGCAAACTCGGCAGCCAAGGACTCGAAGTATCAGCTATCGGCTTGGGCTGCATGGGAATGAGTCAATCCTACGGCCCCGCGGACGAAGTGGAATCCATCGCTACACTGCATCGCGCCATCGAACTCGGCTGCACCTTCTTGGATACCGCCGAGGTCTACGGCCCCTTCACGAACGAAGAACTCCTCGGACGGGCACTGGGACCTAAGCGCGCACAGGTCATCCTCGCCACCAAATTCGGATTCCAAATAAAGGACGGCAAAATCACCGGAACCGACAGCAAGCCGGCCCGCATCCGCGCGGCGGTGCACGCGTCCCTCGAACGCTTACGCACCGACCACATCGATTTGCTGTATCAGCACCGCGTCGATAGGAATGTGCCCATGGAGGATGTGGCCGCTACCGTGGCCGAGTTGGTACGCGAAGGTAAAGTTCGCTACTTCGGCCTCTCGGAAGCCGGGGTCAGTAACATCCGCAAGGCGCATGCCGTGCATCCCGTGACTGCGGTTCAAAGCGAATATTCCCTGTGGGAGCGAAACCTCGAGCAGGACGTGATTCCCCTCTTAAGGGAACTCGGAATCGGTCTCGTTCCATTCTCCCCGCTGGGCCGCGGATTTTTGACCGGCACAGCCAAGCGAGCCGAGGAGTACCCCGCCGATGATTTCCGCCGCAACGATCCCCGCTACCGTGGAAGTAATTACGATGCCAATGTCGCCGCCGCTCTGGCCGTGCGCGACATCGCCGAGGCCAAACACGTGAAGCCCGGCCAGATCGCCCTCGCCTGGCTGCTGCATAAGGGACCATCCGTCGTGCCAATCCCTGGTACGAAACGCCGCCCCTATCTCGAAGATAATGTCGCCGCCGCCACGATTTCCCTTAGCGCCACAGACATGAAGACCCTAGAAGACGCCCTGGCCCCGAACAAGGTCGCCGGTCCCCGCTACAGCGACACGATGATGTCGCTGGTAGACCGGTGAAGTGCGCCAATCCGCATGTCACTTGCCTTGATTCATACCGTGATTTCGATACGATTTCCATCTGGATCGAGCACAACACTCTCGTAATATCCGTCGCCCGTTCTTCGCGGCCCGTCGAGTATCGGGAAGCCATCCTCTCGCAGCTTACTCGTGAGCTCGTCGACCCGCAGTATCGAGCCCACCGCGATAGCAAGATGGGTCAGGCCCATCCGTTGCGCACCGGGTTCAATGGAGACGGGTGACAACGTCGTTGTGGTCATCACCTCGATGCGTGCGCCCTCTGTGAAACTGAGAAAGCACGATTTAAATCCCTTTACGGGGTTTATGTATTCGATGCCGGGAGCAGCGCCAAAATAAGCCACGTAGAATTCCTTGCATCGCTCCAGATTGACGGTCCACAGGGCAATATGCTCAATTCGTATGTTCAATATCCCTCCGACATGCAATGGGAGATATGCCCGCAGTGTAGACCACGGCCGGCATAGGCTGCTTGATTCTCGGCAATCCCGCACAGCGGCGGCAAGGCAGGTTAAGCAAAACTAAACGAACGTATAGCTTTTCGAGACCAACGCGGAGCGGCGACGGGCACACTGCCGCAACCCACCAATCGTGGATAAACAACCTAAGAGAAGTGCCATGTCGCCGTTCCATAAAATCAACTTGCGTATGATCTTGCTGCTTGCAATACCGACACTGTTAATCGCGGAGTCAGGCATGGCCGTTGCGCGTGCCGACGAAGCGCCGTCAGTCACGGTGCGGTATCACGACCTGAATTTGAATGATCCGGAGGGTATTGCCAATTTATATGAGAGAATTCACGCCGCCGCGGTCGTTGTTTGCAAGTCGGTGGAAGGACCTCAGCTCGTGAACCGGGTGCTCTGGAAGGAATGGAATGCATGCATGAACCACGCGGTTGCAAATGCCGTGCACGCCGTGAACAACGAGAATCTGAGCGCCTATCATTGGGAACGGAGTCGTGGTTGGAAGCGCCGTTCTGTGGCGACACTGATGCGTGCCTCGAGGCATTGATCGTTATGCCCGTGCTTCATCAGATGCAAGTATCCGGCAATTGCTACAAAGTCCGACTCGCCGCGCGGCAGCTCGGCGTAGAGCTCACACTCAAGGATTACGGGCTTCACGACGGAGCGACGCGTAGGCCCGATTTTCTCTCGAAGAATCCGAATGGTCGCGTTCCGACACTCGAATTCGAGGATGGGCGCACGCTCTCGGAGTCGGACGCGATCCTCTGGTACCTGAGTGAGGACACGTTCCTGTTGCCCGCCGACCGTTGGGGCCGCGCCGAGGTGCTGCAATGGATGTTTTTCGAGCAATACAGTCACGAACCCTATATCGCGGTCGCCCGTTTCTGGCTGTCTTTTTCACCGAAAGAGGAACTCGAGAGGAGGCGGCATCTAATCCCTGAGTGGCATGCAAAGGGTAATGCCGCGCTCGGCGTGATGCAAACTCACCTTGCCAGGCGCGACTGGTTCGCCGGCGGGCGCTACTCGATCGCGGACATTGCGCTCTATGGCTACACACACAGCGCTGCGGACGGCGGATTCGATCTTGCCGCCTATCCGGCGGTGGGCGCATGGCTCAAGCGGGTCGCAAGCGAGCCTGGCCATGTGCCGCTCGAAGTTGCCTGGTGAGGTCCCCGTCACGCCTCGCCGTGACAGCTCGCATCTACGCCGCCAGCGCCGCGTGTTGAATCACCGGAATCGCTCGATCGGACAGAATCGCCTGCAGCTCTTCCGTGCTTCGTCCCTCCGGCGTCAACCACACGTCCACATGCTCCGGTTTCAGGTTGATGATGCACCGGTCGTGCCCCGCGGCCGCGACGTCGGCCGGCGGCTCGTCGGTGATCGCCGCAAAGCCCCGCACCTCCGGTTCCTTTGGATCCTTCCAATGCGACCACAGACATGCGATCAGCAATGGCTGCCGCGGCTCCGGGGTGAATTGCAGCACCACGTTTCGCGCCTCTTCCCCGGCATTGAGTTCTCGGTGCTCCAGAGCGTGCAGCTGCACATTCTCATAAAAGCTTTCCACCACCATCAGCGCGTGATGATGGCCGAACTGATCGCCCCAGAATTTCTCCAAGTTGTCACGTCGCGCGTTGTACAGCCCCGGGAATTTTTTATCGTAGAACGCCGGCTTGCCAGCAGGCCGACAAAAATACCGCATCGGCGTCAGAACGTTCTGCCCGTCTTGCTTGATGATGACGCCGGCATAGACCATGGGGAAAATGCGATTGTCCTCGGAAGTCGGTTCACTGCGCCGCAGGTCGCTCAACTTCACCGTCAGCGTCTCAATCTTGTTCGTCGCAATCCGCACGTCCTCGCGAGCTTTCTTCGTCTCCTTTTCCTTCAGCGACCGCTCGGCGTTCACCAAGCGCGTCTTTTGCGAAAATAGATCCTTCTCGAGCTTGGTCGCCGTTCGTGACCGGTATTCATCGATCGCCGCTTTGATTCGGCGCTCTTGATCGTGCGTCGGATTCTCGAAATTAGTCTCGAACCCGCGCGATACGGCAATGCTCGGATCGTCAAGGCGTCGCATGAAGAGGTTGAAGGCCTCCTCGTAGTCGAGGCGAATCCCCAGCTCGCGATTCAGCTTGCGGACGACTTGAATCACTTGCGCGGAATAGCACATGCCCCCATTCTACCCTTGAGTCTGTGAACCAACACACACGAATGCAGCCTTCCGCTCGATTGGGGTACTGTATATCACCGGGAGCCCCGGCCATTCAGCGCCGCGCCCGTCCGGCCGAGCAAATGGGATCCCCGTCACAACCGCCACCAATGATCATGAACATCCCACATCCAACTCCGCAGGGTGATGTCCATCACGACAATGGTTGGGCGAACACGACAACAATGCTCGATTGGCTACAAATCGGGCCGCGCAATCATTCGCAAATACGCACTAATCTCGGTCATCGGATTGTTGACGGTTGGCGCCTCGCTGGCGGCGAGTACCCCACAGTCTGTCTCGGACCGCATCGAAACCCTTGACTGGTCCGATCCTGAGCTGGCGCTTCGCGCCATTGAAACCCTAGGTCCATCCAACGAGGGTCTCGAGACTGATATTCCGATGCTTGAGATCCAAGGCGTGGTGTACGCCGATATGCATCGGCAATCCAAGGTAGATGAGACCATTGCGAGACTTCATGCACTTGGCGCGCACGGAAATGGAGCTGCCACCCTCGCCGAGCATTTCGTCCGAGCATACTCGCTCTTTGAGCGGGGAAAATATACAGCCGCCAGCGCCGAACTGAGTACATCCAATATTGGAGAGATCAAGCTTCTCACCGAAAGATATCGGTTCTTGATGCTTCAAGGCAGTAGTCTGCGTCAGCAGCAGCAATCTGAAGCGGCACTACCGATCCTTGAGCAGACCTACGCGCTCGCACAGCAGCTTGGCGACGATGTGCGGGCTCTGCATGCGATGCTCGCGGTGACTCGACTGAACATAACGAGCCGCCACCTGAGTGTGGCATCGACGCAACTTGAAACAGCGAGAAACCTTGCTACTTCCTTGGGCGACGAAAGTGCCCTCGCCGACGTCGATGGTTGCGCTTCCCTGATTGCTGATCTGCAAGGAGATCGTACCGCTGAGCGCCGAACGAGCCTTTCTGCGTTCGAGCATGCCAAACTCTCCGGCAGTGGCAAATGGATTACGCGGGCCCTCGTCGATTTGAGCGACTCTTACCTCAAGACACGGGATTTCGGCCAATCCTTGAAGTATTCAGAGCAGGCGTTGTCGATTGCATCCACGGGGCCGCACACCCAAGCGCATGACTTCGCGCAATTTAACGGGGGCCTTGCTTACATCGGCCTTGGCCGCCTTAAGGCCGGCCGCGAGCGCGTGGAACACGCGATTGACGACACCTTGGCGAGCGACAATCTACCCGTTGCGGAATCCTTGCTTCGTGAATACGCCGACGCGCTGGAGCAAGCCGGCTATTTGGTGATGGCCATAGACGTGTACCGCCGTCACGACGAACTGGGGGAGAAGGTGATCTCGAGAACCCGGCAACTGGCTTTCGAATTGTCTGCAAGATCTGACAGCGAGCGCCGCGCTCGGGATGCCGAGCTCTCGCGTCGTGACGATGACCTCAAAGCGGCCCAAATGCAGGAACAACGGCTCCGGCAACAACTAGCTCTCGCCGCCGCAGTGTTTATCGCGTGTATATGCGCAGCGCAGCTCTGGGCGTTTATTCGCGTGCGAAAAGCCAACGAACATCTGCGCCTCAACAATGAGCTTGATCCGCTCACTGGATTACGCAACCGACGCTTCTTCAACGAGCATATACTGCCCGCCGACGGAGGTCGCCCCGTTGTCGGCTGCGTACTGCTTGTGGACATAGATCATTTTAAACGCGTCAACGACACCTTTGGTCATCCTGCGGGAGACGCGGTATTGACTGCCTTAAGTCAACGACTCGCAGCCACTCTAAGGGCTGACGACAATCTCGTCCGCTGGGGCGGCGAGGAGTTTCTCGCCGTTCTCGATTCGATATCACCGGAACAGGCGGATCTGACCGTTGCGAGACTGCTTGGCGCAGTCCGGCAGGACCCCATTGTGTGCGATGGACAATCAATACACTGCACAATTTCGATCGGGTACGCGTGCTTCCCCATGACTGGATCGATCGGAGGGATCCGCTTGGAAACGGCTATTCGCCTCGTTGATAAAGCCCTCTACGAGGCAAAGCGCCGCGGCCGCGATCGCGCCTGTCGGGTGGGCGCGCTTGGTGTCGGTAAGGTGCCCAATTTGAGCGTCGTTGGTAATAGGCCAGACGCTACGGATGCCGATTTCCCCATCCACTTCGTCGAAATGGTTGTTGCCGCATAGCGCCGTCAGTCAAGTCCCACGGCGAGGGCTGGGGTTGCGCGCTTGGTTTTGCGCCCGAAGAGTCCTACGATCGGCGACAGCCTGAGGAGTAGCTCCAATGCACACCAACCCGCCGATCGATCCGGATGACCCCAGCGGCCCCTCCGGCGATGAGGTTCGGGAGCCACCTTTGCCGGGGACAACACCACGTGTTCCCCGCGAGGAGTTTCCTCGCAAAGGCGACATCGTCGATCCCGAGCCCTCCCACACCAAGAAATAGAGGGAGGCTCTCGACCCAGGTCGAACGCCCGCAGGTGATGCTCGGCAAGATGGGGTCTGGCGAAGTGCCAGCTAGTCGGGTTCGTGTCGCGCGCATGTGTTACCGCGTGGTATCGATTTTAGGAATTCCTAGACCCAATCGCTGATGTTCAGGTCTGGAATAGTCCCGCCGTCAGTCCGTCAGGGAATTCCTGACAGCCAAGATAAGCGCGCCAGCGCTTGATTTGCGAGATTCCCTGTAACTGCACGATGCAGCTACAGGTTTCCCGTTGCCCGCCGAAATAGGAAGCCAAGAAGAACGGCCTGAGTGCAGGCCTTGGCGTTTTGGGGGTCGATCGATGACTTGTAGCGTAGAAATTCGCGATGGCACGGTCCACATAGACGGTGAAATGACCATCTATGCGGCGGCAAACCTCAAAGAAGATCTGTTCGCGGCGATCGCAGGCCGGCAGCAGTGCCGTGTCGATCTTTCCAACATTTCCGAGCTCGATATGTGCGGCTTACAGATGTTGCTGATGGCCAAACGTATCTGCGTCCGCCGCAATGCGCACTTCTCCGTGATGCAGGCGAGCGCCGCGGTGCGCGAAGTGGCCGAGTTGCTGTGCATTGACGATCTTTGCGCGGCGCCTGCCGTGGAGGCGTGACGTGGACAAGGATCCAGCCCTCGACACCTTCGTCGCTGAGGCCAATGAACTGTTGCGCGACATGGAGGCAGTGCTGCTCGAGTGCGAGCAAGGATCCGCGGATCCGGAAGCGATCAACGTGCTGTTCCGCGCGGCGCACACCATCAAGGGCTCTGCCGGTCTGTTCGGTCTGGACGTCATAGTCTCATTCACCCATGTGGTCGAGAGTGTACTGGACAAGGCGCGCACGGAGGCCACCCCCATTAGTTCGCCGCTCGCCGCCGTGCTGCTCGACTGCCGCGATCATATTCAGAAGCTCGTGGATGCGATTGCCGGCGACAGCACCACCGATGACACGGAGATCCTCGAGTCCGGCGCCGATGTGTTGGAGCGCTTGACCCAGCAGACCGGGTTTACCGCCGCGGTGAAGGCTGCGGTGCCGTCCGCTGCGGCGATGCCTCGGGCACCTGCACGCGACGCCGATAGTGCGCCGGACTCCGCGCGGGGGCTGTGCGTCCTGACTGACAGCTGGCACATCTCGGTGCGATTCGACCCGGATGTTCTCAAGAACGGCATGGATCCGCTGGCATTCATCCGTTACCTCACCACATTCGGAACCATTACCGGGCTGCAGGTCATCGACGACGCGCTGCCCGAGGTCGATCAGTTCGACCCAGAATCGTGCTACCTGGGATTTGAAATCGGTCTCAAGACCGATGTGCCCAAGACGCGGATTGAAGCGGCGTTCGAATTCGTGCGCGACGATTGCACATTGCGCATTCTGCCGCCGCGATCGCTGGTCACCGATTATGTGGCGCTGATCCGGGATTTGCCGGAGGCTGATCTACGCCTCGGCGAGCTGCTGGTGGGCTGCGGAACGCTGACTGCGCAGGAGCTCTCCGGCGTGCTCGCGCTGCAGGCCGAGCGTGCGGCGAACCACGGTTCGGCGCCGCGCTTGGGCGAGCTGTTGATCGAATCCAGGGTGATTCAGCCGCCGGTGGTTGCGGCAGCCGTTCAGCAGCAAAGCGAGGCGCGCGCGTCGAAGGATGCCAAGGCGGCCGATGGGCGCTCGATTCGCGTCGACGGCGACAAGCTCGACCGGCTCATCGATTTGATCGGGGAACTCATCATTGCCGGCGCAGCGACGGGGTCCGAGGCGCGCAAGGCCGGGCTTGCACGCCTCAATGAATCCGCGCTGCACCTGGCACGCATCGTCGAGGAAGTGCGCGATCAGGCGTTGAAGCTGCGCATCGTGCAGATCGGTCCCACCTTCGCCCGCTTTCAGCGCGTGGTGCGCGACGTGGCAAGGGAAAACGGCAAGGAAATCAATCTCGAGGTGAGCGGCGCGGACACCGAACTCGACAAGACTTTGGTCGAGCGAATCGCCGACCCGCTGACCCATCTGGTGCGAAATGCCGTCGACCATGGAATCGAGACGCCGGAATTGCGCCGCGCGCGCGGCAAGCCGGCGGCCGGTGTGGTACGGCTCAACGCCTACCACGACGCCGGCTCCGTGGTCGTCGAGATATCCGATGACGGCGGTGGACTGAATCGGGAGCGCATTCTGACGAAGGCCACGCAGCGCGGACTGGTCGCCAAGGATCAGGTACTCAGCGACGCGCAGATCTACGAGCTCATCTTCGAACCCGGCTTCTCCACCGCCGAGCAGGTCACCAATCTATCGGGCCGCGGTGTCGGCATGGACGTTGTCAAAAGCAATGTGACCGCCCTCCGCGGCAGCGTCGAGATCGACAGCCAGGAAGGCCAGGGCACGCAGGTGCGACTGCGCCTGCCGCTGACGCTCGCCATCATCGACGGTTTTCAGGTGGGCGTCGGCCGCTCCTCCTTCGTGATTCCCTTGGACATGGTCGAGGAATGCGTCGACCTCGATGCGGGGACCGACAAGGCGAGCACGTTGTCGGGTCACATCACCCTGCACGGTTCGGTGTTGCCGCTGGTCCGCTTGCGCGAGATGTTCGACATCAGCGGCAAACCCGGGCGACGCCAGAGCGTGGTCGTGGTGCGCGGCGCCGGCAAACGCGCCGGCATCGTCGTCGATGAACTATTGGGCGAATTGCAGGCCGTCATCAAGCCGCTGTCACGCCTGTTCCGGCAGCTGCCGGGCATCGGCGGGTCAACCATCTTGGGCACCGGCCATGTCGCGCTGATCTTGGACGTGCCGGGCCTGGTCGAACGCGCCCGGCTCGTCTACGTCCGCGCGCTCGACGCGAGTCCGGCGCCCGCGTCAACCCAGGCTCTCCAGCCAAGCAATCAAGTTTCGATTTAACACACTCAGTTTGCGGAGTCATTTATGTTCAAGAATCTAAAAGTCGGCGTGCGGCTCGGGCTGGCGTTCGCGGCACTGGTGCTGCTCTTGCTCGTCACCTACTACGTCGGCGTGACGCGCCTGTCGAGCATCAATCAGCTGATGAGCGAGATCAACGGGACCAACATCCCCGAGACCGAGCTCGCCAATACGATGCTGACTGCTCTGGAAAACGAACGCGTGGAACTGCGCAACATCATCTTGATCGCCGACAACGATAAACTGGCCAAATCCAAGGCCAGATTCGAGGTTGATCGTCAGCAGTTCGATGCCGGCCAGAACTCCCTCGACAAGATGTTTGGGGATTCGACGACGACGACCGACACGGAAAAGCAGCTTGCGGCCAAAATCAAGGAACTCAAGCCTACCTTCACTGGGTTGCAGGACAAAGTGGTCGCGCTCGGCATGGTGAACAAGAACGCTGAAGCGACCGCCATCCTCCTGGGCGACCTCAACACCCAAACCGCGAATGCCCTGATGCAGACACTGGAGGATTTATCGGCGTTCGAGAGTAAGATAAATAAGGAGACAGGGGACTCGGCGGCGGTGTTGTACCAGTCGGCCTTCCGGATGCTGACCGGCGCGATGGTGAGCGCGATATTGCTGGCGATCGCCGCGGCATTTTTCGTCACCCGCTCGATCACTCAGCCCATCAATACGGCGCTCGCGGTGGCGGACCGGCTGGCGGCCGGTGATTTGACGGCGGCGATTGAATCTACCTCAAAAGATGAAGTAGGACTGTTGCTGCACGCCATGAGCATCATGGTCGGGAAGCTCTCCGGAGTGATTGGTTCGGTGCGCTCGGCGACCGATAATCTGTCTTCGGCCAGCGAAGAGGTATCGGCCACCGCCCAGTCGCTGTCGCAGGGGGCGACCGAGCAGTCCTCCAGCGTGGAGGAGATCTCTGCCTCGGTCGAACAGATGACCGCCTCGATCGCGCAGAACACCGAGAACGCGAAAGTCACGAACCAGATGGCCACCAAGGCGGCGATCGAGGCGGCCGAGGGCGGCGAGGCGGTGGGAAAGACCGTGGATGCCATGAAGCAGATCGCCAAGAAGATTTCCATCATCGACGACATTGCCTATCAGACCAATCTGCTTGCACTCAACGCAGCCATCGAGGCGGCGCGGGCGGGCGAGCATGGCAAGGGGTTCGCGGTGGTCGCCGCCGAGGTCCGCAAGCTCGCGGAACGCTCACAGGTGGCAGCGCAGGAAATCGGCGAAGTCGCGAGTTCATCGGTGCATCTCGCGGAAAAGGCCGGCGCCTTGCTCCAGACCATGGTGCCGTCCATCAAGAAGACCGCTGACCTGGTTGAGGAAATCGCCGCGGCCAGCCAGGAGCAGTCCTCCGGCGTGGCGCAAATCAATTCCGCCATGAATCAATTGTCGCAGCTGACGCAACAGAATGCCTCTTCGAGCGAAGAGCTGGCGGCGACTTCAGAGGAAATGAGCGGCCAGGCACAGCAGTTGCAGGAAACCATGGGATTCTTCAAGGTCCATGGCGGCGGAGCGCCACGCCAGACGCGCAGGTCGACACAGCCGGGCAGCCACGCGAAGACGGGTGTATCGCCGAAAGCGAAATCCCCCATGGTGGCCGCGAAATCCTCCACCCTGATGGCGCACGAAGACACCGCCGACATGGCGCCATACCCCCTCAATGGAACGGCGAACGGCCAAGACCACTCGGGGACGTTCACGGGCGAACAGCACTTCGAGCGTTTCTAGGAGGCGATCGTGGCACAACCAGCAATTTTAGAGGCGAGCGCGAACTCGCAGCAGGGCCGGCACGACCAGCATCAATACCTGACATTCGTGCTGGGCGGCGAAACCTTCGCGCTGGGAATCCTCAGCATCAAGGAAATCATGGAATATGAGATTCCGACGGACGTGCCGATGATGCCGGCCTTCGTCCGGGGAGTCGTCAACATCCGCGGTGCCGTGGTCCCGGTCATCGATTTGTGCGCACGCTTCGGCCGCCCCAGCACCGCCATTTCCAAGAAGACCTGCATCGTGATCGTTGAGACCTCAGTGAACGGCGAGAGCCAGGTTCTGGGCGTGGTCGTCGATGCCGTCAACGAGGTGCTCGAAATACCTCACTCGGAGATCGAACCGCCGCCCAGCTTCGGCGTCTCGGTACGCACCGACTTCATCCATGGCATGGGCAAGGTTCGCGACAAATTCGTCATCATCCTGAATGTGGACAGCGTCCTGTCGGTCGACGACATGGAGACGCTCGCCGGCGCGAGAACTCAGTGAACGCGCTCGTGCTTCATGATACCGATTCGCCGAGTGAAGTCCCGCCGACTGCCCTGTCGGCGGAGTTTTGCCTCGAAGCGCTGCCGATCGTCGCCAGCCAGATCGAGAATGCCCGCGATCAGACCGAACAGGCTGTCGTCGCCCTGACGACGAGATTTCGCGGTATGGTTTCAAGTCTCGACAGTGCGGTGGCCGCTTCCCAGCAGGTGTCCGGCGAAGGCGGGCGGGAACTGGTGTCCACCATGGAGGACGGCAAGCGGCAACTACTCACCGTCATCGAGGTCCTGACCGGCATACGCGACAGCCGCGCGGTCTTGATCGAAGAGATCCGCGCGCTCGGCGGATTCACGAACGATCTGCGCGAGATGGCCGAAACGGTGGAGAAGATCGCCCTTAGCACCAACATCCTCGCCCTCAATGCGGCGATCGAAGCGGCGCATGCCAGCGGCGAGGTCGGCAGGGGTTTCTCCGTGGTGGCGCAGGAAGTGCGCCACCTGGCATCCGCGTCGCGCAATACCGGGCGGGAAATCGGCCGGAAGATCGACCACATCAACGACTCGCTCAAGAATATTCTGGGTGTGAACGAGCAGGTGACCATGCGCGAGGCGGCGGCGGTCAAGGAGTCAGAAGAGCGCATCAACAAGGTTCTCGATCATTTCGGCGGCATGACGGGGCGATTGCTGAGCTCGGCGGATCAATTTCGACGTGACAGCGAAGTCATCAAAGACGAAATCATGGAATCGATGGTACAACTGCAGTTCCAGGACCGCGTCAGCCAGATTCTCGCGCATGTCGTTCAAACCATCGACGAGTTGTCGGAACTCGCGGGTTCCTTGGACAATTCCGGAGCAGCCGGCGAGGGTCGCGCCGCCGCCCGGGAATACCTGGTGAAACAGGCACAGAGTTATACCACCGATGAACAGCGGCGCATCCACGAAGGTGAGACTGCGACTTCCGTGGTGCCCCAAGCGGCCGAATTCTTTTGAAAGGAGCAACCTCATGTCGAAGCGGATATTGATCGTGGATGATTCAGCGTCGGTGCGGCAGGTCGCCGGGATGGCGCTCACGCGCGCCGGCTACGAAGTCGTGGAAGCCGTCGATGGCGAGGACGGTGTCAACAAGCTCAGCGGCAAGCTGCATCTCATCATCAGCGACGTCAATATGCCTCGCCTCGACGGCATCGGCTTCTTGAAGGCCGTCAAGGCGCATGCGGGTTACAAGTTCACGCCGGTCATCATGCTGACGACGGAGGCCGGCGAGGACATGAAGAACAAGGGCCGCGCCGCCGGCGCCAAGGCGTGGATCACAAAGCCGTTCCAGCCGCAAACCCTGCTCGATGCGGTCTCCAAGCTCGTACTCGCCTAGCACCTCGATCACGTGTATGACATGGAGCCGATCGGTATCAGCGATGCAGAATTTGCAAAAGTACAGGCGCTCGCCATGGAACTGGCGGGAATCAGCCTCTCGTCATCGAAGAAGACTCTCGTCGTCAGCCGCTGGGGCAAGCGGCTGGTTCATCATGGGCTGAGAAACTACGGCGAATATCTCAAGCTGCTTACGGACGGACGGGCCGCCGACGAGTTGCAAATCTCCCTGGATTTGTTGACGACGAACGAAACCTATTTCTTTCGCGAACCGAAACATTTTGATTTCCTGCGCAGCCGAGTGCTCCCCGCCGCAAAGCCGGGTGTGGCGTTCCGGGTCTGGAGTGCGGCGTGTTCGAGCGGCGAGGAACCCTACAGCATCGCCATGCAA
>JAXDQI010000348.1:0-26042 GCA_034667965.1 Gammaproteobacteria bacterium | reverse complement strand
TTTTGGCGTCACGCTTCTCCCAGAGGGATAGGTCGCGCAGTATTCCCTCGACAAAGGACGGATTGGGCGCACGGCCGAACAGGCCCCGGCTGAACGTCACGGTGGCCCAGATCGTCTCGAATGCATCGGTGGTCAGTTCCTGCGGAACGAGACCGATTTTGGTGCGGGCCGCGCGATACTCGCGGACGATGTCGTAACCATCGGCGGTCACCGTGCCGGTGGTCGCCGTCACGATGCCGCAGATAATGTTGATGAGAGTGGTCTTTCCGGCGCCATTGGGACCAAGCAGGGCAAAGATTTCGCCCTGGTCGATGTTGAGGTTCGTGGTCTTTAAGGCTTGAACCCCTGATGCATAAGACTTCGACAGGTTGGCGATGGAGATTATCGGCGGCATTCGCGAATCCGTCGGGAGAGATCAGCCATTGCCGATGCGTTTGACCAGGGCGCGGGTGAAGTCCGCGGTGTCGGCACGGCCGCCCAAATCGCCGGTCCGCACATTGTCGGCATTCAGCGTCTCACCGATCGCCTTGCGCAGACGCACCGCCAATTCGGGCAATTTGCAATGCTCGAGCATCATTGCCGCGGCGAGCAGGAGGGCGATCGGGTTTGCGATGCCTTTCCCTGCGATATCGGGCGCCGAACCATGTACGGCCTCGAATATGGCGGCATCGGCGCCGATATTGGCGCCGGGCGTCATGCCCAACCCGCCGACCAGTCCGGCGACCAGGTCCGAGAGGATGTCGCCGAAGAGATTGGTGGATACCAGGACGTCGAATTGCCAGGGATTCAACACCAGTTTCATGGCGCATGCATCGATGATGACCGTATCCAGAGTGAACTTGCCCTTGTACTTTCGCTCGTAAAGTTCCAGCCCGGTTTCGAGGAAAATGCCGGTGAGCGCTTTCATGATGTTGGCTTTGTGGACGATGGTAACCTTCTTGCGGCCCGTGGCAACGGCGTGCGCGAAGGCGAAATCGAGTAACCGGCGACTCCCTTGGCGCGTGTTGACCCCCGTGGCCATGGCGACCGCGTGAGGATCGTCATCGATTTGAATGTAGTGTTCGTGCCCTATGTACAGACCTTCGAGATTTTCGCGCACCACCACGAGATCGATGTTGTCGAAGCGGCCGCCCGGAACGAGCGTGCGTGCCGGACGCAGGTTTGCATACAGCTTGAATTCCTCCCGCAGACGAACGTTCGACGAGCGGTAACCGCCGGACGAGGGGGTTTCCAGTGGTCCCTTCAGCGCCAGACGCGTCCGTCGGATGCTGTCGATGGTTTTGGACGGCAGGGGGTCACCGGCGGACTTGACGCCCTCCAGTCCGGCGACCTGGCTGTCCCATTGGAACGGCGCGCCGAGCGCCTCCAGGGCGGCCAGCGTTGCGTCCACTATCTCGGGACCGATCCCGTCTCCAGGGATCAGCGTGGCAGGAATCGATTGTTGCATCGTCTTAAGTTCTCATGGGGTTGCGGCGGGGAATTAGGATACTAGAACTCGGGGGCATTACACTGTGATGTCCACTCAAGGATGCGACCAATCGACAACCATGCAGTCATCGAGGCCACCCGCCGATGGGTGGAGAAGGCCGTCATCGGCCTGGGGCTGTGCCCGTTTGCCGAGGGCGTCTATCGAGGCGACGGCGTGCGCTTTCACGTCTCCGAGCAACGATCCGCGGCCGGTTTGCTGGAAGAACTTCGCTCGGAACTCAATTTTCTGCATGAGTCGGACCCTCGTTCCTGCGAGACCACGCTGTTGATTCATCCTTGGGTGCTGACCGATTTCGCCGAATTCAATGATTTCCTTCAGCTATGCGACGCGACGGTGGCCGATCTGGACCTCGAGGGAGAGATCCAGGTCGCGAGCTTTCACCCGCAGTATCAGTTTGCGGGAACTCAACCGGAGGACATCGAGAACCACACCAACCGCTCCCCATTTCCGACCTTGCACTTATTGAGGGAGGCGAGCGTCGAGCGTGCGCTGGCGGCGGTGCCCGACCCGGAGTCGATCTATCAGAACAACATTCGGCGGCTACGGGAGCTGGGGCACGCCGGGTGGCGGGCATTATGGACGGACCCCGACGCCTGATCTCGACCGACGCTGCGCACGACGGCCGGCATTCACGGCAGGGTCTTGCGCATGGGAATGAATTCGATGTGTTCTCCCGCGCCCACTTCGTAACGCACCATATCCGAGCCGACATAGCCCCGGGCGGCGTACAGTTTGACTCCCGGCAGGGTTGCCATGAGCTCCACCGCGGAGAAACCATGGGCCCGAGCCTCTTGCTCGCAGCGCTCGAGCAACTGCGTACCGATGCCGCGCCGCGCCTGGGCGGGATCGACAAAGAACGCGCGGATCTTCGCAGCCTGGATCTTGGGGTCGAGCAGCGAGGCATCGCGGCCGCCGCGAGCATCGCTTCCGAACAAAGTCGAGCGAAAGCTCCAGCCGCCGCAGCCGACGATCGCGCTGTTTTCTTCGGCGACAAAGTAAGTCTGATCGCTGAGCAGCTGAGTGTCGACGCCGAACGCGCCGCGCAGCGCGCCTTCCACCTGGGCGGGCCGGTACTCGGCCGTGCTCAAACCGCGTGCCGATCTCGCGATCAAAGCTTGGAGCGCCGGTACGTCGTCGAGCGTCGCCTTGCGGAATGTGACGGACATGAGGCCGAAGTGTATCGCAAACTCAGCGGGCTCCGGAGCGCGCCGCCGAGCGCAACATGGCGAAGGCGGCGTACGTGATGACCACGATCACCAGCCAGCGGAGAGTGCTCAACTGCAGCGATTTGACGATATAGGCCGCGATCAGTATCCCCGGAATGCTTCCGATCGCAAGTCCCAGGGACGGTCCCCACGCGAAGGTGCTCGTCTGAAAGAAGCGCAGACTCGCGACCGGCTGCACCAAAGCGCAGGCGCCCATCATGATCGGAAAAGCTGCCAGGGGATGCATCCCGAGCAGGGCCAGGGTAATCATGCACGGCGCATAGAGTCCGATACCCGCGCTCATCAATGCCCCGAGAACAAAGTTGATCCCGACGGCCAAGCCGAATTTCCATCCGGCCAGCGCCATGGCCGTGCCGCCGCCGGGGAGGGCGCCCAAGTTCCTCGCCGTGAACACGCCGCCCGCGATCAGCAAGGCGATGCCCATGGTGATTTGGATCGCGCGGCGCGGCAGGTGCGCCACGATTCCGGCGCCCAGCCACGCGCCTGCCGCAGCGCTGACCACGATCGTAATCAGCAAAACGGGTTCGACCACGATTGCGGTGACCATGATCAGCGATTCGATCAAGGCCGCGGGCGTCAGGCCCACGTTCAGTGTTCCCGGAATCAATTCATCCGGCACGATGTGCCGCAGCTTGAATATCGCCGTCGTCGGAGCGAAGGACCCGATTCCCAGCGTATCGAAAAATGCGACGACCGCCCCGATGGTGAGTTCCACCAACGTTGGACGGCGGATGACCTGGTCCGGCATGCGGACTTCGGCACCGGCTCGATTGCGGCGTGCGGCGCCGATTCCGACGACGACGAAGGCAACGCCCGCCGCAGCGATGGCGATGTAAAATGCTGACTGAGCGACGTTCATAGGCGGAATATACCCGTTGGTGCGCCGGAGTATTCACTTAGCGGTCGTTCAAGTACACTCAGGTCGGCGCAATTGCGGCTGCGCATTGGACAAGGGAGCGCAATAATTGGGGGTTACAAAATGACGATGACTATCTTGCGGGCGGCGACCTTGGGTGTGGCCGCCTGGCTCGCCATCGGTACGGTCCCGGCGGCCTACGCGGCGCCTGCCGCCGAATTTCCGAATCCTCTGCCGGCCGAGACCATTCCGAAGGTGGAGAAACTGCCGGCGCGCTATCCGACCACGTGGAGTTGGCTCAACTATGCCGGGGATCGGATTGAACTACGCAATGTGGGCAGCGATACCCGTGAGGTCAAGGGTCACTTGGCGGCGCACGACTCCGCGACCCTGTTGATCGCCGACAAGCGCCCCGAGATCTACGTCGCCGATACCGTCTGGTCGCGTGGCGCGCGTGGCACGCGAACCGACTTCATCACGATCTACGATAAGCAGACCTTCGAACCCACCGGCGAAATTGTACTGCCTGGGACCAAGCGGGCGCTCATCACGGCGATGGAGGGATTGATTGCCTTTACCGACGAGCAGCGCATGGCGCTGGTGTTCAATTTCACGCCGGCCTCGTCGGTTACCGTCGTCGACCTGGTGAAACGCAAGCCCCTCGGCGAGATCGAGATCCCCGGCTGCTCGCTGGTCTATCCGAGCGGTGCCCGCGGATTTGTCACCCTGTGCTCGAGCGGCACTCTCTTGAGCATCCGGCTCGATGCCAACGGTGCGGTGGCGGGCCGCAGCGAGTCGAAAGCGTTCAATCCGCTCGATACCGATCCGCTGTTCACGGCGTCGGCTGCCTTGAGCGGCGTACGCTATTTTCCGAGCTTGCACGGCCGGCTGCAGCCGATCGACATGAAGGGTGACGACGTCAAAGTGTTGCCGGATTGGCCGTTGGTTCCCGCTGCGGACGCGGCCGGTCATTGGCGTCCGAGCGGCTGGCAACTCATCGCCAGCGACGAACAAAAGTTGCTTTACATCGTCATGCAGGTCGACGCGCACGAAGGGACGCATAAGGACGCCGGCAACGAAGTGTGGGTTTTCAACCCCGCCACGAAGGCGCGGGTCAAGCGGTTGCGGTTGGTACGCCGGGGCTCATCGATCGCCGTGACGCATGACGCCGACCCGCTATTGCTGGTACAGGCGGGCGAGCGTCTGGACGTCTACGACACCCAGGGTATGTTGCTGCGGAGCTTGGATTTGCCAGGCTTGAAAACGCGTATGAACATGGAACCGGTTCGTTGACGATGGACGACGCCTCCCTGGTCGGTACGGTGCAATCGTTCGCGGCGCAGATGGCGACCTTTCAAGCGATGCTGCTGGCCGCGTCGGCGGTTCATAAGGCCGCGAGATGGACTCATTCGCTGACCGTCATGCGGCAATTTGCCGGCGTGCCGGGGGTCCTGGCTGCCTCTTCATTGGGCGCTGCGACGGCCGTGGAATTGGCCGCGGGCGCACTGCTCATGATGCCGGCATACCGGACGGCGGGAGCGGTGCTGGCGGCACTTGTCTGGACGCTATATGTCGCGCTCATCGTCCGAGCCGTCGTTCAGGGCCGCCGCGACGTCGATTGCGGCTGCAGTTTCGGGCCGACGTCGAGGCCCCTGGGTTCCTATCAAATCACAAGGAACGTCGTGCTGGCGGCACTGGCGGTGTTCATTGCATGCGTGTCGGCCTTCCAAGGCGCAGTTCCCGCGCAGGCGACTTTCGTATGGGGCGGTCTCGCCCTTGTGGCGCTGTACGGCGCGTTGGATCAAGTGATGGCCCTGCAGCCGTTGCGTAGCGGAGAATTGATATGAGTTTCCTCATTGCGTCGCAAGTCGCGCTTTGGATCGGACTGCTCGTGTTGGGTGTGGTGTGCATGGCATTGGCGCGGCAGATCGGTGTATTGCATCAGCGGATTGCCCCGGCCGGCGCGTTGTCATTGCGTCAGCCGCTCAAGGTCGGAGATGCCGCTCCGGAAATGGCATTGACCGCTCTGGACGGATCCACCGTGCAAATCGGCGGTGCGCGCGGCCGCGGCCAGCTTCTGCTGTTTCTTTCGCCGGACTGCAAGATCTGCGAAGCGCTCCTACCCGCCGTGCGTTCCGCACAGGGCGCAGAGCGGCAGTGGCTCGACATCGTGTTGGCGAGCGACGGTGAGTCCTACGCCCATGCGGAGTTCGTCCGCGAGAAACACTTGAGCAAGTTTCCGTACGTCGTGTCCGAACAGCTCGGACGCAGCTACGGAGTCGCGAAACTACCGTACGCGGTATTGATCGATGAGGCGGGGAAGCTGTCGTCGACCGGGTTGGTCAATACGCGCGAGCATTTGGAAAGTCTATTCGTCGCCAAGGAAACCGGCGTCAGCAACATTCAACAATTCCTCAGCCAGCGTGGGCAGAGACGTGCCTCTTCGGGAGAATAAAGTGGCTCAAATCGATCATTTGGCGGAAAAGATGCTTCGCGGTTTCGCGAGCCGCACTTCGCGGCGCAGCGTGTTCAGTATCCTCGGAGGCTTTCTCGCCGGAGCAGCCGCGTTGCCCTTGTTGCCCGTGGCCAGGGGCGCGGAGGAGGAACCCGGCAATTCGCCGTCGGATCCGAATTCGGGGCAGACCGCTCCGCAAAACTCGGGCAACCCGCAAGACCCCGGCGATCCGACCAAGTGCGACTACTGGCGCTACTGCGCCATCGACGGATCTTTGTGTGCCTGTTACGGCGGCAGCATGAACTCCTGTCCGCCGGGCACGGAGATGTCGCCGATCACGTGGATCGGCACCTGCCGCAATCCGGCGGACCAGCGAAACTACATCATTTCGTACAATGACTGCTGCGGCGGCGTGGCCTGGGGGCGGTGTGCCTGCCAGAACAATCAGGGAGATCGGCCTGTGGTGCGGCCGCAGAACAACAACGAGGTCACCTGGTGTTTCGGCACCAAGAGCCAGTCCTATACCTGTTCCACCGCCATCATCCTGGGTGTCGCGATTGATCAGAAGTAGTACGTTCACCGCCCTGTCGGTGTCGACCGGGTTGTTCGGCTTCGGCGTCGCGGCGGCCGTGCTCCCCGCCGTTGCGGGTGAGACCGCGTCCGGCGCCGCCGTGTATGCCGCCCACTGTGCCGTTTGCCACGGCCCAGAGGCAGCCGGCATACCTGGTTATTTTCCGTCATTGCACGAGCAGATCGTGGCGTTCGCGAAGACGCCCGAGGGGCGTGACTATCTGGTGATGGTGGTCACCACCGGCCTCATGGGCGACCTCAACGTGGCCGGAGTGACCTACCGCGGCGGCGTCATGCCGGCGCAGTCGGGTTTGAGCGAGGGGGAGGTTGCCGCCGCGCTGGAGTTTTTGGCGAGCGACCGCGGCAAGAACGCCGCAACGCCGCCCTTGGCCGCCGCCGATGTGACCGCGGCGCGTGAGCGCCATCCCGACCGATCGGCGCAAGCCACCCGTGCTTTGCGCCCGGTGCTGCCCGCGCAATGAGCTTCCGCGATGCGGGAATCGCGCTGGTTGCGGTGGTTGGAATCGCTGCAGCTCAATCACCGCCGGGCGACGCCCCGGCCGGCGTCACGAATCCGCAACGCGCATGGCAGAATTGGACGCTCAATTGTCAGGGCTGTCACCGCCCGGATGGTACGGGTTCGGCGGGGACCGCTCCTAGTCTGGCCGGCACCGTATCGAGGTTTCTGACCGTGCCCGGCGGCCGCGAATACCTCGGCCGAGTGCCCGGAGTAGCGACGTCGGCGCTCGCGAGCGCGGAACTGGCCGAACTCATGAATTGGATCTTCTGGCGTTTCGACAAGGAGCATCTGCCCGCGGATTCTCCGCCGTTCACGGCGGAGGAAATTGGACGATTGCGTGCACAGCCCTTGCGTCTCGAGGCATCCGGAATGCGCAACGATCTGTTGAAGAAGGCCGACGAGTCCACAGCGCCGTGACGCCGGCAAGCGGCGCAGATGAAATCCTGTTGACCACCTGTCCGCGCGACTGCTACGACTCGTGCGGAATGGTGGTGCTGAAGCGAGGCGGCGTAGTTTCCTCGGTTCGGGGCAATCCGGCCCACCCGGTCAGCCGCGGTACGCTCTGCGGTAAATGCTCGACGGCCTACAACCGCGAATGGCGGGATCCCGAGCGCCGCCTGACACAGCCGCTGCGGCGCGTTGAGCGAAAGGGCGGTGGCAGGTTCGAACCCGTCTCGTGGGACGCCGCCATCTCCGAAATCGCAGAGAGCCTGCAGCGGATCACGGCCTCGCACGGAGCGGCATCGATACTCAACGCCCACTACACCGGAACCATCTCGCTGTTGGCCGGAATTGCGCCGATGCGGTTTTTCAACCGGTTGGGCGCCACCGAGATCTCCCCGGACACCATCTGCAACATGGCCGGCCACGTGGCACTGCGCTACCTGTACGGTACGTCGCTGGTCGGATTCGATCCGCGAGCCGCCCGGGACGCGGAATGCATCGTGGTATGGGGCGCGAATCCTCATGCTTCCGCGCCGCACGCACACGACCATTGGTTGCCCGAAGCACGCGGCAAAGTCGTCGTCATCGATCCCGTCCGCACGCCGACCGCGGTGCGCGCCGACATTCATCTGCAACCCTTTCCCGGCAGCGACGCCGCGTTGGCTTTCGCACTGTTGCACGTGATTCTGCGCGAGGGTTTGGTGGACGATGCATTCATTGCGGCCCACGTCGAGGGATGGGATGAACTGCGGCCGTCGGTTGCCGCTTGCAGCCTGGAATGGGCGAGCCGCAGTACGGGCGTTCCCATCGCCTCGATCGAGGAAGTCGCAAGGTTGTACGCGCGCGGGCCTTCATTGTTATGGCTGGGCCAAGGGCTGCAGCGTCAAACGACGGGCGGCAATGTCATTCGCGCCTGCGCGCTGCTGCCCGCGGTCACCGGGAATTTATGCAAACCCGGGGCGGGCTTTCTGTATCTGAACGGAAGCTTGAAGCACAGAGGAATGGACGAGGATTATCTGAGCGCTCCTCATCTAGGCTCGGGCCATGCGCCGACGATCAGCCATATGGATCTCGTCGACGCTCTCGAGGATCCGACGAGGTCGCGGGCCTTGTTCGTCTGGAACATGAATCCTCTGGCCTCCTGTCCGCAACAGACGCGGCTGCGGCGTGCGCTGGAACGCGAGGACCTGCTCACCGTCGCGCTCGATCTCTTTCCCACGGACACCACGCAGCTGGCTGACTACGTCCTGCCGGCAGCGAGCTTTTTGGAGTTCGACGATCTCGTCGCATCGTATTTTCATCTCACATTGTCCGCTCAGACCAAGGTCATGGAGCCGATCGGGGACTCGCTGCCGAATCAGGAGATTTTCCGCCGTCTCGCGCGCGCCATGAATTTCACGGAAGGCGAGTTCCACGAGACCGATGCCGATATGCTGGCGACCCTTCTGGCCCGCAGCGGTCTTCCTGAGACTTTCGCTTCGCTGTCGGCGAAGGGATCCATCTGGGTGCCGTCGGAAACGGCCGTGCAGTTCGAGAACCGTGTGTTCGACACACCGAGTGGACGCATCGAATTCGCCTCCGCACGGGCGGAGGCGGACGGTCTGCCGCGGATTCCGGAGTGCCGCAGCGATCCGCGCCCCAGCTCGGGAAATCTGCGCCTGCTCTCGCCGGCGGATGCGTGGTTGCTCAACACCAGTTTCGGCAACGTCGGCAAGATTGGTAAACGCCTGGGGAAGGCGACGATCGCGCTCAATCCTCTGGATGCCGCCGAGCGGCACCTCGAAGACGGCGAGGCGGCGGTGGTGAGGAACGACTTCGGCAGCCTCGAGCTGCAGGTGTTGATCTCCGCTGATTTACCGCGAGGCGTCGCGCTCACGCACAAGGGGCGTTGGCTCGGCTTCGATCCCGCCGGCGCCAATGTCAACGTGCTGAACGGCGGTTTCAAGAGCGACATGGGCGAGAGCACGGCAGTACACAGCGTGGAGGTGGTGGTGCGCCGCGCGTCCGAGGTCCACGCCCGGCCGTGAGTACCGAAGTCAGCGGCGCACGCCTCGAGCGCTCCCTCAAATACTGGGATCTCGTTCTTTACGGCTTGGCCTATATTGCGCCGTTTGCGCCGTTGGGCACGCTGGGATTCGTGTGGAGCGAATCGAACGGGCTCATCGTCCTGGCCTATCTGTTGGGCGGCGTCTGCATGTACTTCACGGCGCAAAGCTATGCGACGATGACGGAGGCGTTGCCCACCGCCGGTTCGGTGTACGGGTTTGCGCGGCATTCGCTGGGCGCGTTTCCCGGTTTCATCGCCGGGTGGATGATTCTGCTCGACTACCTGCTGATTCCCGCCTTCGTCTACGTGTTGATCGCGGTGGCGCTGGAGACGCTGCTGCCGGGCCTCGATCGCGGAGTTTGGATCGTGTTGCTGGTTTTGGTCACGACCACGGTCAATTGGTTCGGCATCACCGTGACGTCGCGCGCCAATTTTGTCTCGGTCGCCTTGCAGGTGGTGATTCTCGCGGGATTCGTCGGACTCTGCGTGATCGCTCTGTACGCCGGCAAGGGCAACGGGGCACTGACGCTGCGGCCGGTATTCGACGTGAAGGCATTCGATGCCGGCAAGATTTTCAGCGCGACGTCCATCTGCATCATGTCGTTCCTTGGTTTTGATGCGGTCTCGACGCTCGCCGAGGAAGTGGAGGGCGGCGATCGGCGGGTTGTGGGACGCGCCATCATCGCGGTTCTGGTGCTGTCCGCCGTGTTTTTTGTCGGCCTGACATGGGTGCTCGGAAATCTAATGCCGGGCATCGCGATCAAGGATCCATCTGCGGCCGTTTATGAATTGGCGGCCTGGGCGACGGGTCCGTGGACGGCGCTGGTGTTGGCATGGGCTTACGCGGCCATCGTCGGGCTTTCGAATGCGCTGCCCATGCAAGTCGGAGTCGCGCGGGTGGTCTATGCCATGGGGCGCGACCGTCAATTGCCCAGCGTCTTGGCGCGCATTCATCCGCGGTATCACACGCCGTACGTCGGCATGGTGCTCACGGCCGCGCTCTCGCTGGCGGTCGCGCTGTTCATGAAGAACAGTCTCGACGACCTTGCGTCGATCGTGAATTTCGGCGCGCTGAGCGGGTTTTTGTTCCTGCATATTTCGGTATTGGCCCGCTTCGGAATCCGGTTGCGTTCCCGCGCCTGGGCGGCGCATTGGGCGGTGCCGTTGCTCGGCATCGTCGTGGTGTTGGCCGTTTTCTCCGGAATGAGCACGCTCGCCGTCAAAGTCGGAGCGGCGTGGCTGGTTGCCGGATTGCTCTACGGCACCGTGCTCGAGGTAAGGAGTAAATTCGCCCCAAATTAGGTAAATTAACTTATTCGCGTGCCAAACTATGCGCGATGCCGGCGATCGCTTATTCTCGTAATTGTCCAGGCGGGCCAAGATCCGCCTTCGTCTTATCCGTTCGTACGTTTGGTCAAGAGGGGATGCACATGGCCACCAGTCCGATCACACTGGCATTAAAGTCGCGGCGGGGCGAAATACAGTCGAAATGGTCGAAGCAGTTGAGTGCGGCTACGGCGGCATCGACGAAGGCCCGAATTACTCCCGCGGAACTCGAGAAGCAAGTTCACGATTTCCTCGACGTGTTCACCGTGGCGGTCCAATCCGACAAGATGGATGACATTCGCGCTCCTGAATGGGCGGACGTGCGCTTATTCCTCGAGGAGCTGTCGCAGCGAAGGGTTCAGGCGGGCTACTCTTCGGACGAGACCGCCATGTTTATTTTCTCCCTGAAGCGCCCCCTATTCGATGTGCTCAAGGACGAGTCCGGCAACGACGCGGCTCGGTTTTCCGATGATGTCTGGAGCGCCACAATGCTCTTGGACGCTTTGGGTCTTCACACCGTGAAGGCGTTTCAGAGGGCTCGTGAAGAGATCATCAGCCGCCAGCAACAGGAATTGCTGGAGTTATCCACGCCCGTCGTCAAATTATGGGACGGCATACTCGCGCTGCCGATGATCGGTACGCTGGATTCGGCGCGCACCCAGGTCGTGATGGAGTCGCTGCTGCAAAAGATCGTCGAGACCGAATCACAGATTGCGATCATCGACATTACCGGAGTACCCACCGTCGATACGCTGGTTGCACAACATCTTCTGAAAACCGTCTCGGCCCTGCGCCTGATGGGGGCGGACTGCATCATCAGCGGCGTGCGCCCGCAGATCGCGCAGACAATCGTGCATCTCGGGGTGGATCTTCAAGGCGTTACCACCAAAGCCAACCTTGCTGATGCCCTTGCGCTCGCCCTCAAGCGGACGGGCGTCGTTTTCACTCGGCAATAGCCGTGGAACGGATACCCATACTACGGATGGGCGAGTTTTTGCTCGTCACCATCCAGGTCGACATGCACGATCAGCTGGCGCTCACTCTGCAGGATGACTTGACCCGCGCCATCGACAGGAAAGGTGCGAAGGGGGTATTGATCGACATATCCGCGCTCGAAATGGTCGATTCGTTCATAGGTCGCATGATCTCCGACATTGCAGGAATGGCGCGGATCCTAGACGCGAAAACGGTGGTTGTCGGCATGCAGCCGGCGGTTGCCATTACTTTGGTTGAACTCGGGTTATCGTTGACGGGCGTCGCGACGGCGCTCAACGTGGAACGCGGCATGCAGCTGCTGCGGCGTGCACTCACTGAATCGCATGACGATAATTTCATCAAGCGGTGAGCTGCCTCTTGCGAACGAGCACGACATGGTCCGCGGTCGACAGGCTGTGCGGCGCTTGGCTCAGGAACAGGGTTTTTCCCTGGTCGATCAAACCAAGCTCGTGACGGCGGCGAGTGAGCTGGCGCGCAATACTCTTATTTACGGCGGGGGCGGCACGCTCACGTGGGAGGTATTGGCGGATGGCATCAAGCGGGGGGTGCGACTCACGTTTCAAGATCATGGACCTGGAATTCCCAATATGGAGCTCGCGTTGACCGACGGATGGACCTCCGGAACCGGACTTGGCTTGGGCCTGACGGGCGCTCGCCGCCTGGTGAACGAATTCGAACTGAATTCCACGGTAGGCGTTGGGACCCGGGTTATGGTCACGCGGTGGAAATGACGGGTCGAATCGTCATCGGATCGCAGACGCGGATAACGGTGTCGGACGACAGTGATATCGGGGAATGCCGGCGGAGTGCGAAGCGGCTCGCGGACGGCCACATGTTTGACGAGGTGAGCGCGGGCCGGATTAGTATCATCGCGACGGAATTGGCAACGAATATAGTGCGTCACGCCGGACGGGGAGAGGTCCTGATGCAGGTGCTGAACGACGGAACGAGTCCTGAGTTCGAGCTGATGTCCATCGACCAGGGCCCTGGCATGGAGGACGTCGATGCCTGCCTGCGCGACGGCTATTCGACCGGCGGCACGGCGGGGTGCGGTCTCGGCGCCGTCTCACGGCTTTCGTGCACTTTTGATATTTTCTCTGCTGTCGGTCAGGGTACTGTCGTGTTGTCCAGGAGCAAGCCCGATGATTCTCGGCATCAGAGGTCGGGGCCGGCGTCCGCTCTTGAGCTGGGAGCCATCAATTTGGCGGTGGCCGGGGAAATCGAGTGCGGCGATACCTGGAGGGTTGCGGATGGCGGTTCCCTCGTCAGCATATTTGTCGCGGATGGCTTGGGGCACGGTGCGTTCGCGGCAACGGCGTCGCAGGCGGCGGCGGAGGTTTTCACCGCCCGTCCCTTCGATGCGCCCGCGATACTCATGCAAAGCTGCCATGCGGCATTGGCCGGCACCCGCGGCGCAGCGGCCGCGTGCGCGGTGCTGCGCGTCGCTGACCTGAAGGTGGACTACGCCGGTGTAGGGAATATTGCCGGTACGGTCGTGACGCGAGATGGCTCTCGCGGCATGGTTTCGCACAACGGCACGCTCGGAGTGCAACTCTTGCGTTCTCAGCAGTTCGAGTATGATTGGCCACCCGAGGGTAGCGTGGTCATGCACTCGGACGGGTTGTCGGCGCGCTGGAACCTGTCGGCGTATGCCGGCCTTCATTTACATCATTCGGCGGTGATTGCCGGCGTGCTTTATCGGGACTTCGTACGGCGGCGTGACGACGTGACGGTGGTCGTGGCGTGCCTTCGCAAATGAGCGACGACACCCAAAGCCTCCGGTCTCAGATAGCCGCTCATCAAGCGGAATTGTCGTTCCTGCGCGCGGAACTCGCGGAAACAAACAAGGGCGTGGTTGCTCTTTACGCGGAACTGGACGACAACGCCGTGCAGCTGCGTGAGGCGGCAGACCTGAAAAGCCGCTTCCTGTCGTACATGAGCCACGAGTTTCGCACGCCCCTGGCGTCGATCACCAGCATTTCGGAGATCTTGTTGAACGGGATGGATGGTCCCCTGACGCAGGAACAGCAGCGGCAGCTCAAGTTCGTCAAGGGCAGCGTACGAGAATTGACAGAGATGGTGGATGACCTGCTCGACCTGGCAAAGATCGAAGCCGGGCGCATCTCGATTTCTCCGGAGTGGTTCGAGATGGTCGATCTCTTCTCGGCCTTGCGCGGAATGTTCAAACCCATCGTAGCCAGCAGCGAGGTGTCGCTGATATTCGAGGAGCCGGCGGCGCTGCCGCGTGTCTATACCGACGATAAGAAATTGTCGCAAATCCTGCGAAATTTCATTTCCAACGCATTGAAGTTCACGGTGAAAGGCGAGGTGCACGTGACGGCCAAAATGGTGGATGCCCACATGATCGAATTTGCCGTGACCGATACCGGCATCGGCATCGCGCAGGATCATCTGCCGGCGTTGTTCTCCGATTTTGTTCAATTGGACACGCGCATTCAAAAGCGCCTGCGCGGCACCGGTCTCGGCTTGTCCTTGGCCAGGAAATTCTCGGAATTGCTTGGGGGAAGAGTTGCCGTCGAAAGCGAGGTCGGCAAGGGGTCGCGATTCTCGGTGGTGATTCCGACCCACTATTCCCCCGCGGACGTCGGATAGCCATGCTCGACCCGACGGACATCATAAGAAAGGGGCGTCCGATCCGCATCCTCGCAGTCGACGACGATCCAGCCGCTTTGTACGCAACCTCCCGGGTGCTGCGCTCGGCCGGATACGAGGTCATCGAAGGAACCACGGGAGCCGCCGCATTGACGGCGGCGGCCGGCGCGGACCTCATCGTTTTGGACGTCAATTTGCCCGACATCGACGGTTTCGAGGTTTGTCGCCGGCTGCGGGCGCGACCTGATACGTCGCAGTTACCCGTGCTGCACCTGTCGGCGACGTTTACACAATCGGCGGATTTCGCGCTCGGCTTCGAGGCCGGCGCAGACGGCTACCTGACCAGGCCCGTGGAGGCGCCTGTGCTCATCGCCACCGTCAGAACGCTTCTGTTTGCGCGGCACGCGGATCAACTCAGACGCGGACTTGATGCAAAACTGCGCACGATGTTCAACTTGGCGCCCGTCGCGATCGCAATTTTAGACGAAACCTTTCGCTATGAGAGCGTGAATCCGGCGTACTGCGCACTCACCGGTTATTCCGCCGATGAACTCGTCGGCCAGCCGGGCGATCGATTCTTGGTGTCCGAATCGGTGCGTCTCGATGCCGATATCACTGAGCACCTCAAGGCGGGCAAACACTGGTCGAGGCGGCTTCGCATGATCAAGAAGGGCGGCGCGACCGCGGAGGTGGAATGGCAAATCGCCGAGGAGAGCATCTCGGGCGTGCGCATTTTGGCAGCCACCGACATTACTCAAAAGCTTCGCGCGGAGCATGCTCGGGAGAACTTGCTTGCCAGCGAGCGCGCAGCGCGGTCCGAAGCGGAACGCAGCAATCGCCTCAAGGAGGAATTCCTGGCGACGTTGTCGCACGAACTGCGGAATCCGCTCAATGCAATCCTGGGATGGGCGACCTTGCTCAGTCGAAAGCCTGACCTGCCTGAACCGGTGGCGGCCGGCTTGCGGTCAATCGAGAGAAATTCACGGTTTCAAGCGCAAATGATTGCCGATCTGCTCGACTATGCGGGAATCACATTTGGAAAGATGCGCTTGATCGTCGCCGGCATCGATCCCTATCCCGTCATTCTCGCCGCTCTGGATGCCGTCAGCGGTTCGGCGCAGGCGGCGGGAGTCGAGCTGAACGCATCATTAGGGGAAGAACCGGTCATCATTGAGGCGGATGCCACGCGTCTGCAGCAAATTGTCTGGAACCTTCTCAGCAATGCGATCAAATTTTCGCCTCGCGGCGGCCAAGTTCATGTCGATGCTCGCCGCAGTGGTGATTTCCTGGAAATGGTGGTGACCGATAACGGAAAGGGCATCGAGCCGGAATTCCTGCCGCGCATTTTCGACCGCTTCAGCCAGCAGGACGCGACCACCACCCGCAGCCACGGCGGCCTGGGATTGGGACTGGCGATCGTGAAACAGCTTACGGAGCTCCATGGGGGCTCCGTTCATGCGGCCAGCGCAGGCATGGGCCGTGGCGCGAAATTTGCGGTGACCATTCCGCTGAGCCGCAACGCGGCGACACCGGCCTCAAGTGACGATCACGAAGATTACGCCTTTGACTTTTCGACGGTGATAGCGCTGATTGTCGAAGATGATGATGACGCTCGAGAATTGACCAAGCGCATACTGGCGGATGCCGGCGCCACCGTGATAGAGGCCTCCAGCGCGGAAGAGGCGGTCGCCCGAGTTGCGTCCTCCAAGGCAAACATACTGGTAAGCGACATCGGCATGGCGCATCAAGATGGCTATCAGCTCATTCGCACGCTACGCGCTGCAGGGTATGGCCCCGATGTTCTTCCGGCGATCGCGTTGACGGCATTTGCACGTGCTGAAGATCGGGTCGAGGCGCTCGCCGCGGGATTCCAAGGCCACTTGGTCAAGCCTTTGGATCCACAGACGCTGGTCTCGGAGGTCGCCTCTTTGCACCGCTCTGCCGGGATGGGCTAGTGCGCCACCGGGAGTTCGATGGTGAACGTGGTTGCGATTCCCGCGCGGGATTCGTAGTCGATCGTCCCTCCCATCCGTTCGATCAATGCCTTGGATATGGTGAGCCCCAATCCGGTGCCGCCCTTCTGCCGGCTGTCTGAGCCGTCGGCTTGAGAGAATCTCTGAAAAATGCGGTCCCGGAACGAGTGTGGAATGCCTGGACCGTGATCGGTCACGGAGATACGGACGTTCGCTCCGACCACGACCATCCCGACCTCAACCGAAGCCTCGGCCGGCGAGAACTTCGCAGCATTCGAGATGAGGTTGGCCAGCACCTGCAGCATGCGGTTGGCATCGACCCGCGCCATCACCGGCGGGAGCGGCTGCGTGATGCCCAGGCGTACTTGATAGCGCAGGGCAAACCCGACATTCTCCTCCACGGCCTGTTCGAGCAGACCTGCGAGTAGTTGGTTCGACAGTTCCAGCGACATCTTGCCGCAGTCGATCTGCTCCATGTTCAGGATGTCGTCGACTATGAGCGCCAAGCGGGCGGAATTTTGGTACGCGACCTCGATCATCCGCGCCGCCTTTTCCGGTAATGCGCCGGTGGCGCCGCCTCTGATGAGGCCGAGCGAGCCGCGAATCGAGGTGAGCGGGGTGCGCAGTTCATGCGATACCGTCGCGATGAATTCGCTCTTCAATCGATCGACCTGCTTGCGCGCGGTGACGTCCTGGCATTGCTTCACGAAATATCGGGGCGAACCGTCGGCGTTGCGAGCCATCGACACGTTCATCAACACCCAAATGACATGTCCGTTCTTGTGGACATAGCGCTTTTCTATTTGATAGGTATGGATGTCGCGGGCCAGCACCTGCCGCATCAGTTCCACTTCGGCTTCGAGATCGTCGGCGTGGGTGATGCTCTGGAAATCCGTTCGCAGGAGTTCGAGGTCGGTAAACCCGAGCATCTCGCATAGGGCTTTGTTGACTTTGAGCCACCGGCCGCCGGGCTCCACAATGGCCATGCCGATCGAGGCGTGCTCCATTGCCGCACTGAAGGTTTCTTCGCTCGCTTTGATCGCCTCTTCCAGCAGTTTGCGATCCGTGACGTCTATGTTGACGCCGATGACTCGGATCACGTTTCCGGACGAGTCCAGAATGACGCCTTCGATGGCGGAAACATGCCGCACCGAGCCATCCCCGCGGATGATGCGGAATTCCGACGAGCCATGGCCTTTCTCCTCGACCACCTTTCGCAGTGTGGCCTCCGCTGCGGGCAGATCGGCCGGATGAACCGCCGTGCGCCACGCCTCGTATGGCACCGAGGCCGACGGCGGGATTCCGTAGATGCCGAACATCGTGGCATCCCACGTAAGCGTCTTGCTCGACAAATCAAATACCCACACGCCGACTTTTGCGACAGAAGTCGCGAGCGACAAGCGTTCGGTCAGCAGTAAACGTTCGGCATCCGCCGCCTTGCGGTGGCTGATGTCGCTGCTGATGGTAAGAATTCTTACCGGCACGCCATCCCGATCGCGCTGCAATGCATAGCGACTGGCGACCACCAAACGCGAGCCGTCGCGCCGGTGATGAACGGCTTCTCCCTCCCACCGACCGTCGCGCAACAGCGTGGCTTCGATCCGGTCAGCCGGCTCGGAGAACTCCGCGTGCAGCAAATCGGTGGTATTCTTTCCAAGCGCATCGTTGCTGGACCACCCGTACAGGGCCTCTGCTCCGCGGTTCCAATAGAGGATCCGGCCCTGCAGGTCCAGGGCAACGATCGCGTCCTGCGCCAGGTCGAGCAACGCAGCCTGTTCGCTGAGAACGGCCGCCTGGTTTTCGTAGTAGTCGCCGTAGGCTTTGAGCCGCGATAGATTTCTCACACGCATGCACAGTTCGGCTCGATCCACGGGCTTGGTGAGAAAGTCCTCGGCGCCGGCGCTCAGCGCTTGAATTCTGGCTTCACGATTGTCCAGCGCCGTGACCATGATGATGGGAATGTTCTTTGTGGCCAGATTGCTCTTGATCTTGTCGGCGACCCGGTACCCGTCGGTTTCCGGCATCATGACGTCGAGAAGGATGACGTCGGGGGGGTGCTGATCCACGATGGCCAGAGCCTCCGCCCCGCTCGCGGCGACGAAAAGTTGGAACCCTTCCGGCGCCAGCATGACTTCCATCAACTGACGATTGTGACGTTCATCGTCCACGATGAGAATGCGCGGCGGACGGCCGACAACCTGCGGGACTGCGCTCATGCCGGAGCCAGTTGGCTGGTGATGAAGGCCAGAAATTCCTTGTAGCGCATGGGTTTGGCGATGTAGCCATCGCATCCTGCGGCTCGAATGCGTTCTTCGTCGCCCTTCATCGTCAATGCGGTGAGGGCGATCACCGGAATGGAACGAGTGGCTTCGGCGCGCTTGAGCAGTCCGGTCGCTTCCAGCCCGTCCATGCCCGGCAGTTGAATATCCATCAGTATCAAGTTCGGCTGTTCATCGTGCGCCAACGCGAGCCCGGCCTCCGCGGTGGCGGCGCCGAGCACGGTGTGCCCCACCGACTGGAGCAGAAACGTCGTAAATCTCATATTGCCGGCGTTGTCTTCGACGACGAGAACCTTTGCCACATCAGACTCCCAACCGGCGGCCCGAGACGGCCCGTCGGACCTCGGCCGTAAAGCGTTCAGGGTCGAACTCGGTCTTTTCCATCACCGTGGTCATATACCGGCTGAGCTGTGCGCGGTCTTCGGCGGTGATCTGTTTCGCGGTGACGGCGATGATTGGAATCCGGGCAGTATGGGCGTGTTCGTTGAGCGCAGCGACGACGTCGAAGCCGTTCACGTCGGGCATCATCAAATCCAGAATGATCAGGTCCGGCAGCTCCCTGCGGGCGATGTCGATTGCTTCGCGGCCGCCATGGGCGCGGAACACGGTACTCGCCAACTCAGCGATGCGGACGGAGACCAGTTCCACCGCGTTGGGATCATCATCGGCGACCAGAACCTTGAGACCGTGTCCCGTCGAGAGAGGCAACAGAGAGGCGTCGACCAGCGCCTCGAATAGGTCCTGGCGGGAAATGGGTTTTTGCATGACCGCCGCCGCCCCGAGAGAAATGCCCTTGTCGCGATCTGCCGCAATCGAGATGATCACAACCGGGATCCTCTGCAGCGCCGGCATCTGTTTGAGGTGCGTGAGAAAATCCCAGCCGTCCATGTTGGGCGCCATCATGATGTCCAGGGTTATCAGCGACAAAGGCTGCTGCACAGCTAGCATCAAGGCCGCTTCGGCCGAGGCGGCGTGCAGAACCTCGAAGCCCTCGGCCTCGAGTTGCATCCGGATCAACTCGGCGGCCTTGTAGTCGTCTTCCACCACCAGCGCGGTGCCCATCACGAGTGCGGAACCGCGGCGCCGGGCGAGCCGCGCCTCGGGCGGAGTTCCTTCGGCCGGGATCGCCTCTTCCGCGGCTCTGATCGGCAGCCATGCGACGAATCGCGAGCCTTCACCCACCGTGCTCTGCACCGCCACGGTACCGCCGTGCAACTCGGTGAGCAGTTTTACCATGGCCAAACCCAGTCCCGTGCCTTCAAATTTTCTGGCGAGCCCGCTATCGATTTGGCTGAATGGTTTGAACAACCGCTCGAGCCCTTGGGCGGAGATGCCGCTACCGCTGTCGGTGACGCTGATCTCGAGAAATTCCGAGAATTCGTTGTCCGGCAAGGGATGGCTACGACCCACCCGTGAGCCGGACAGCAGCCCCGCCATTGCCCGCGGTACGATGACGGCGTTCACGCTTACGTGGCCGCCTGCCTCCGTGAACTTGACCGCATTCGACAGCAAGTTGTACAAAATCTGCTTGACCTTACGCGGGTCCGCCCGGGTCGAACCCAATTCACCGCCCGGCGCCGCGTCCAGGCGGATCCGGCGGGACGCGGCCATTTCGTGGATGACCGAAAGGCTGTTCGCGAATAACGAATGCCAATGTACGGGCTGCAAATCGAGTGTCATCTTGCCGGCCTCTATCTTCGACAGATCGAGGATATCGTTGATCAGGGAGAGCAGATGATTGCCGCTGCTGAAGATGTTGCCGATGGATTCCCGCTGTTGATCCGTCATCGCCCCCATCAGTCCGTCTTTGAGCACCTCGGAGAAGCCGATGATGCTGTTCAGCGGTGTTCGCAGCTCATGCGACATGTTGGCGAGAAATTCCGATTTCATGCGGCTGGCTTCCTTGAGCGCGACATTGTTCCGCAGGAGCGTCTCCTCGAAGCGCTTCAGTTCCGTCACGTCGCGCGCCGCGACGACGACGCCTTGAAGTCTCCGGTCGCGGTCATGGAAGGTGGTCGCGTTATAGGATACGACGGTCAAATGGCCGTTTCGCGCACGTACCGTGAGCTCGTAGTTGGAGACTTTGCCCTCATTCAGCACGCGATTGATGCCGGCCTCGGCCCGGCCGGAATCCGTGAAGTAATTCCTGAACGGTGCCCCGATCAACTCGTCGCGCGTGCATCCGGTCAAAGCTTCCGTCTGCTTGTTGACGTCGATGATGATGCCGCGCGGATCGGTGGTCATCAATGCATCGATGTTGGATTCGATCAATGAACGCGTGTAGAAATGCTGGTCCCGCAGCCGCTGATCGAGCTTCGTCCGCTCCTCCTCGATTTGCTTGCGTGCGGTGTTGTCCGTGCCGATCAGCAAATAGCCGATGATGACGTCGTTCGCGTCCCGCAGGGCCGTGACGGACACCACGGCGGGGAACCTGCTCCCGTCCTTGCGGATATACGTCAATTCGTAGATGTCTTCGATTCCGCGGGAGGCCTTGAACACCAGTGCCTCGAATCCCGGTGCGATGGGAGTTTCGAGTTCGACGCTGAGGGCCTTGGCGCGGGCGATGACTTCCTGCGGATCGGAGATGTCGGCCGGTGTGATCTTGTTCATCACGTCGCCGGCCGTATAGCCCAGCATCCGCTCGGCTCCGACGTTGAAAATCTGGATCACTCCTCTTGCGTCGGTGGCAATGCTCGAGAAATTGGCGCTGCTGAATATCGCACTTTGCAGGGCTCCGGCCTTGACCAGCGCCTCTTCCGCCTGCTTGCGCGCGGTATTGTCGGTGCCGATGAACAGATAGCCGATGATGACTTCGTGCGCGTCTCGGAGGGCGGTGACGGAAACCACGGCCGGGAAGCGGGTCCCGTCCTTGCGAAGTTTGGTCACTTCGTATACATCCTCGATGCCGCGCGCCGCCTTGAACGCCAGAACTTCGAAACCGGGCGCTATCGGGAGTGCGAATGCGACGCTCAGGTCGGCAGCCCGCTTGGTCAGCTCCTGCGGATCGTGCAAAGCCGCCAGCGAAAACTGGTTTACGACTTCGGCGGCCGTGTAACCCATCATGCGCTCGGCCCCGACGTTGAAGATTTGAATGATGCCCTTCGTGTCGGTGGCGATGCTCGAAAAATTGGCGCTGTTGAAGATCGCCCGCTGCAGGGCGCCGGCCTTGTGCAGTTCTTCTTCGGCGCGCTTGCGCGCCGTGTTGTCGGTGCCGATCAGCAAATAGCCTATGATGAGATTGTTCGTATCCCGCAAGGCGGTGACGGACACCACCGCGGGGAACCGGCTGCCATTTTTTCGAATGTAGGTCAGCTCATAGATATCCTCGATGCCGCGCGAGGCCTTGAACACCAGTGCCTCGAATCCAGGCGCGATGGGAGTTTCGAGTTCGACGCTGAGCGCCGCGGCCCGTGCGATGACTTCCTGCGGATCGGAAATGTCGGCCGGCGTGATCCTGTTGATCACTTCGCCGGCCTTGTATCCGAGCATGTGCTCCGCGCCGACGTTGAAGATCTGAATGACCCCTCTTGCGTCGGTGGCAATGCTCGAGAAATTGGCGCTGTTGAGAATCGCGGCCTGTAGGGCGCCGGCTCTCAGAAGAACCTCGGCGCGTCGAACATCGGCGTCCAGGGCGGCTGCATCGGCGGAAATCTTCTGGGTACTCGGCATGTATCCCCCGGGTTCAAACTTTACTGTGGAGGATCTGACGAGTGCGTCAGTGGATGCCGGTCGCGGCGGATGCTCGAGGCGCCGTGTATACATACTCCACTCCGAAGGTATTTAGTGTGTGTTGCGACACGTCTCATGATTGCCGGTTTTGCTGTTAGGGGATTGTCCCACTCGGCGATTCAGGTCTTTGTGGGAATACTCAGCGACTGGCTGTGACACCGTCGGCTACGTTCACGGGGAGGTACGGATAGATTGCCTGGCATTCACTGCCGACAGAACTCTGCGGCCACCCACCGGTTCAAGGAGAAGGCGATGTCGGAAGCAGCGGCCTCGAGCATCTTGCTCGTCGACGATGATGAGGTCGTATTGACGCTCATCGGAAATGTACTACAGTCCCGTGGCTTGAATGTCGTGCAGGCATCGAATGGCCGGGACGCCCTCGCCCTGATTTCAAAACGATTCTTTCCGGTGCTGCTGACAGACTTGCAAATGCCGCTGGTTGATGGGATCGAGTTGGCCGAAGAAGTGCGTGCACGCGGGATGGATGAGACTTGCATCGTCATGCACACCGTGCCAGACGGATGCTTCGATTACGAGCGCGGCTACAAGGCCGGCGTCGATGACTACCTCGCCAAGAAACCCCCCGACGTCGAGTGGTACGCCAGAATCGACGCAGCATTTAAAACCGCCGCTCTCAGGGGGGCACTCAAAGCGGTGCGTGCCTCTTTGGCTGCCGGATGGCTCAACCCCGTCATTGCCGCCGGGAATACCACGTACTTACTCGGTACTGATGGTCCGCAGACCGGGCAATCGCACGCGACGAACGAGGACTTCGGAGTCACCACCCAGATCCTGGCTCTGACAGTCATGCCCACGCCGAAGGTGCTGTTGGTGGACGATGACGAGATCATGATCGAGCGCCTCGAATTCGCCATTGTCGAAATGGGGTTCGAGGTGTTCACGGCCACGGATGGAGCTGCCGCACTCGCTTTAATGAGGCAGGACCCGATGTCGATCGTGATCCTCGATCGCAATATGCCCGGGCTGGACGGTTTGGAGTTGTGCCGTTCAATTCGGCAACAGACCTGGCCGGGTTATGTTTACGTGATCCTATTGACGGCGCACGACGCCGAGGAGGATGTCCTTCTCGGTCTCGATGCAGGAGCCGACGAGTACCTGAGCAAGCGCGTTTCCGACGCGGAACTCGCTGTCCGTCTGAGTGCCGCCAAGCGCGTCCTGTCGCTGGAACACTCGCTCAAGAGCGAGCTCGCTGCGCGGCAGCGGATGGCGATGACCGACGCATTGACCGGAGCGCACAACCGTCGGTACTTCATGCGCTATCTGCAAGGAGAGTTGAAGCGCGCTCGGAGACACGGCGCCGAGCTTTCGCTGCTGGTGCTCGATGTTGATTACTTCAAGCTGGTTAACGACAGTTTTGGCCACGCGGCGGGCGACAAAGTTCTGCAAAAACTCGTGAAGCGGATCAAGACCTTCTTGCCGCGTGAATGCGACTGGTGTGCTCGGTTGGGTGGGGAGGAGTTTGCGGTCGTGTTTCCGCAAATTGATCTTGCAGGAGCCGTCGTGTTGGCCGAGAAATTGCGGAAATCGGTCGAAGAATTATCCATACGCCTGAATTCAGAGGTCCGCTCGATCACCATCAGTATCGGCGTCAGCGGGCTGCAGGCCATGCCTGCGCGCGAAACCGCGACGGCCGAAATGCTGCTCGCCCACGCTGATCGGTATCTTTACCAGAGCAAGGAAGGCGGGCGTAACCGCGTGACGTCGCCGAATTCGCGCGCCCTCGCGGCGTAGCCTGCAATGAAGCGCACAGAGCTCAAAACGCTGCTTTACGTCGACGACGACGCGGACATTCGAGAAATCGTCGAGATGGCACTTGGGATGATCGACAACCTGAGCGTCCACACGTGTGCCTCCGGTGAACAAGCGCTGAGGCTGGTTCCCACCCTCAAACCGGACCTCATCCTGCTCGATGTCATGATGCCCGACATGGATGGACCGACCGTGTTCAACCGCATGAGTGCGGGTACGGAACAGCTGAATTGTCCTGTGATCTTCGTTACCGCAAAGGCCCTGCCTCGGGAAGTCTCGCATTTTCGCGAGTTGGGTGCCGCCGGCGTGATCGCCAAGCCTTTCGATCCCATGGAACTCGGCCGACAGGTGTTGCAGATATGGGAGTGCCTAAACGATCAGTGACGTCGACGCAAAACGCGCGGCGATGCGCGAACGAATCAAGCAGCTGGCGGGGGAGTTCTTGCAGCGCTGTTCACGAGACATGGTGTCGTCGCGCGATCTGCTGGCGCGGTTGAGCGCCGGCGATACCGGCGTGTTCAAGGAATTGGAGTATCTTGCGCATCGGATCAGCGGCACCGGAGCTTCGTTGGGATTCGAATCCTTGAGCACTCGCGCCGCCGCCATCGAGCGGCTGTCTGAAGCGCAAGCCGGCGTTGTGACCGCCGATCAAAATGTGGCCGACCGCCTGATGGAATACATCACCGCGCTCGAGATTGACGTTGATCGGCTGATTCTGTTGAGCGGTGACGACTGATCCCCAGCGAAGCACGCGGCCTCGCTTCAATCGATAGGCTTCACCGCAGCCGCAGCCGCAGCCGCAGCCGCGGGCACGGGCACGGGAGCCTGGCCGCGCGAACGCGAATCGCGGCCGTAGTAATCGGGGTAGTCGGCGCTCAGGCCCTTGAAGCGGCGGTGCATCCACAGGTACTGCTCGGGGATGCGGCGGATTTGCGCCTCGAGCAGCGCATGGAAGCGCTCCGCATCGTGGACCGCATCGGTGCCCGGGAAGTCCGGGAACTCCGGGCCGATGACCACGCGGTAGCCGCCCGCGCCGGGCAGCCGCTCCGGGAAGTAGGTCAGCACCGCGGCGCCGGAGATGCGCGCCAGGCGCGAGGTGGCGGTGGTGGTGGCGGCCGGGATGCCGAAGAATTTCACCATCGCCGCCCCCTTGTTGCGGTAACTCTGATCCGGGGCGTACCACACCGCCTCGTTGTGCTTCAGGGCGCGGATCATGGCGCGGATGTCATCGTGGCGGATCGGCTTGCCGTGCCGGCAGAAGCTGCGGTGCATGACCTGCGAGAGCAGGGCGTTCTTGGTCGGGCGATACACCACGTTCATCGGCACCACGGTGCCCAGGATCCGGGTGGCGATCTCGATGGTGGTGAAGTGTCCGCCGATCAGGATCGCGCCGCGGCCCTTCGCCAGGGCGCCCCGCAGATGCTCGAGCCCCTCCACCGCGGCCAGCCGTCCGACCCGCGCATCGTCGCTCCACCAGGTCGTGGCCGTCTCGCACAGCGCCATCGCGAGACTGCGGCAGTGCCGCTCCAGCAGGCGCCCCCGTTCGGCGCCCGACAGCTGCGGCAGGCACAGCGCGAGGTTGCGCTCGGCGATGCGCACATAGGCCAGCGGCAGGCGCCGGATGAGCCAACCGAGCCCGCCCGCGAGGCGCAGCTGCGCCGCGAAGGGCAGCCGCTCCATGCCGCGCAGCAGCCCCAGCCCCAGCCAGGTCAGCCAATACCGCGGCCGCAAAAACTCTAGCCGCACGAT
>JAXDQI010000347.1:0-10205 GCA_034667965.1 Gammaproteobacteria bacterium | reverse complement strand
GATTATTCTGAGAACATCGAGTTCCTCGGTCATGAGGAGGAGTCTAAAAGACTTGATACCGCGCCGCAGCCCCTAGCAGGACATCGGCATCAGGGCTCTTTCGACGATTCGATACCAACAATGTTGTGGATGGCGCCAGCGGCACTTGATTTGTACCTGCGCCTGTAAGTATCTGATTTATCGAGAAAAACCTGGGAAATTGGTAGCGGGGCATGATTCGGAATAATAGGCGACCGGAGTACCGCAAGAACTCAGCTTGCCATGAAATATTTTTTTGACGCCAAGCTGGCAAAGAGCCAATTACAATCAATAGGTTATCCAATCTGTTGGTACCAAGGTACGATAGCAATAAAGCCCATGCTCGAATCAATTGCTGCACGTTGCATGACTGTTAGCCAGGAGCTTCAGTACGGGCATTGCGCCGAATAACCTGGGGAGGCTGGCCGAAGGCGCGTAAAAATGCCTCGCGCATCCGGCGGCGATCGACAAAACCAGTCTCCCGCGCGACGACATCAACCGGGTGATGGCTCCGTTCTATCATCAGCCGTGCGGCTTCAAGACGAAGCTTTTCGACCGCCTTGGCGGGAGTCTGTCCCGTTTCCGCCTGAAAGGCACGACTGAACTGCCGCGGGCTCAAACTTGCCACTTCAGCCAATTTGTCAACCGACAATGAGGATCCGAGATTTCTTTCAGCATAAGATAACGCGTTTTGAATGCGGTCGGACTTCGGCGACAAGGTCAGTAATTCCGAATGTTGGGACTGGCCGCCCGCGCGTCGATGATGCATCACCAGCTTCTTTGCCACTGATCGAGCGGCTTCGGTACCCAAGTCCTTTTCGACCATTGCCAAGGCTAAATCGAGACCGGCCGTCGCACCTGCCGAGGTCCAAATTGGACCATCGATGATAAAAATTCGATCCTCCTCAACCTTTGCCTCGGGAAAACGCCTTTGTAATTCTCGAGCGTAGAACCAATGCGTCGTAGCACGGCGACCCTCCAGCAATCCAGCTTCGCCCAAGATGAACGCGCCCGTGCAAATGGATGCCACGCGCCTTGATTGTTTTAATCCACGTCGAATGAAATTTAGCACCCCAGGCGTCGTGGTCGCTGTTGCATCCTCGGTTCCAATGACGATGAGCGTATCAAAGGCCCGGCCGCTGAAGCGCTCCGCTTGAAGCGCGATGCCCAAAGATGAACGGACGGCTCCGCCCTTCTCGGAAAGCACTCGTACCTCATAGACACCCTTTCCGGCAACGCGGTTCGAATATTCGAACACCGCTTGCGCGGCAAGTCCGATCATCTGAAAACCTTCCGGGATCACAAAACCGATACGTTGCATCAAAATCCCACAAGAACTCATGTGTCTTAAAAACGTACTATATACGTCATTTAAGCCATTCGCCAGTCGAGCTAAGGTATGCCCCGTCCGCCGCTGATGGCGGCAAACCAACGAAAGGAAACAGAACATGACTACTCAGAGCAAAGGCACCGCCCTCATCACCGGAGCATCCTCAGGCATTGGCGCCGTTTATGCGGAGCGCTTGGCGCGTCGCGGTTACGACTTGATCATCGTCGCGCGCAGCCGCGGCAAGCTCGACCAGTTAGCAACCCGGCTAACAAACGAAACCAAGCGTTCCGTCGAAGTCCTGCCAGCCGACCTCAACGACAAACGGGATCTGGCGCGAGTCGAGGAGACGCTTAAAAAGGACGCCACCATCACTTTACTGGTCAACACCGCAGGTATTGGCACGTTCGCACCCCTGCTCAACAGCGATGTGAATAAAATGGACCAGATGATCTCGCTCAATATCAGCGCACTCACCCGCCTGACTTATGCCGTGGTACCGGGATTTGTTACGCGCGGCACAGGCACTATCGTCAACATTTCTTCAATCGCTGCCATCTCGCCGGAAACGCTGAACGGTGTTTACGGAGGTAGCAAGGCCTACGTGCTTGCCTTCAGTCACTCGCTACAGCACGAACTCGCCTCCAAGGGAATTCGCGTTCAGGCCGTTCTTCCCGGCGCCACTGCGACGGACTTCTGGGATGCAGGTGGCTTGCCTGTCCACAATTTGCCATCCTCAATCGTCATGACGACCGAGAATCTCGTCGATGCGGCTCTGTCCGGACTCGACCAAGGTGAATTGGTGACCATTCCGGCACTGCCCGAAAAAGAGGAATGGGATCGGTTCGAAGCGGCTCGGCGCGACATGTCGACCCGCCTCTCGCGCACGAACCCGGCAGCACGTTATGGTGTCAAGGAACTTGCCAAAGCGTAGGAAAGGGAAATCGGCGCGCGGCTTAGGCTGGGCGCCACTTAGTCCTCAACAAGAGTGAGGCCGGGAATCGGCTACGCTGATCGAGAAGGCCGCCAGCAGTGTGAGGTCGGCAAAGAGCTGAACATTCCGAACATGACGCCGCCGGCAGACCCCGGCGGGAGCCTGCTGGCGGCGTCAGAAGCGCGTTTTGATTTGAATTCTGAATGGCAGGTTCTGGCCGTCCTGAGCGGGCCGGAAATATTTCCGCCTCTCTGCCGGTCTTCAAGGGTAGGAGACTCAAAATGTACGTCTGTGATGGAGATTGATCGATGAGAACTGTGAAGGAATGGACAGTGGTTGCCGTCAGCACGCTTTCGTTGACACTCATGACATGCCGCGTTAATGCTCAAACATCCTCACCGGTGCAAGCACGCAACATTGTGTTGGTGCACGGCGCATGGGCGGACGGCTCCAGTTGGAGCGAGGTGATCCCGCGGCTGCAGGCTGCCGGTTTGCATGTCACTGCGGTGCAGAATCCGCTTACCTCGGTCGAAGACTCTGTTGCTGAAACGCGCCGTGTGCTTGCGAAGCAAGACGGACCCACAGTTCTCGTAGCCCATTCGTGGGGCGGCACCGTCATCAGTGAGACCGGAACTGACCCAAAAGTTTCAGCGCTGGTCTATGTCGCGGCTCGAGCCCCCGACGCGAATGAGGATTTCGTCGCCCTATCAGGCAAGTTTCCCACCATGCCGGTGAGGGCAGGCGTGCAAAACCGCGACGGATTCACCACGATCTCGGAGGAGGCCTTCATCAAGTACTTCGCGAATGGCGTCCAGCAGGAAAAGGCGGAAGTGCTGTATGCCGTGCAGCAACCGACCGCCGCCGCGTTATTTGGCGGACGTACCACGGTCGCGGCGTGGCAGACAAAGCCGAGCTGGTATGCGGTGTCAAAGCTGGATGAGACAATTTCGCCTGACCTCGAGCGGTTTCTGGCAAACCGCATGAAGGCGCATACCATCGAGGTGAACGCAGGGCATCTTTCGCTGGTCTCCCACCCGAAGGAAATCGCAGACCTGATCCTGGAGGCCGCTGGTCGCGAGAAGCAGGCGCGCTAACACAGCGAGCGAGAGTCGTGCCCGTATGACCCATTACCATGGCGAGCGAAATCATCAAGGACTTGAAAACCAGTTGCTGCAGCCCCTTACCGATATTGGCGAACTTCACCACCCAGTCAGACGGCACCAGCGACTCGGAGGAATGCTGAGCTACTACTATCATCGTCAAGCCGCCAGAACCGGCCCCGGCCGCACGGCTTCATTTTTGGACACGGCTTCGCTGGTCGCAACTCGCGTTTCGCTCAAGGCGCGTACCCTGACAGCGATGGTCAAGACCGGCGAGCTCAGGTCAGCTTGACCGCCATTAACTTGGAAAGTCGAGAGTTGAGTTTGCGCAACATACCCTAGCCGCTTCCACATGGGCCAAAATGACGGGCAGCGGGGATCTCAACGTGCCTCTCGGCGTCGTCGTTTGGACCCATGCTAGACTTTCTTTATGCATCCGCTGATCGAAAACAATCGCGAGGCCATCGCCAGACTATGCGGTCTTCACGGCGTGCGCAGCCTGGAAGCGTTCGGATCAATACTCCGCGACGACTTCGATGCTGGGCGCAGCGATGTGGACGTCCTGGTCGAGTTCGAGGCGCAAGCTGCAGACAGTTTCTCTAACTTTCTGGACCTGAAAGAGTCGCTGGAGGCTTTATTCCAACGCCCAGTGGATTTGGTGGAGTTGGGAGCGATCCGAAACCGCCGGTTGCGCTATTACATCGAGCAGAGCAAATCATCAATCTATGCCGCAGCGTGATCCTCAATGATCATGATCAATTAGCTTTTATTCTATATTAATCATATTGTTATGAAACTCTGAAGTTAGGATCTCAGCTGGATCCAGGTTGACGCCCAGCACCCATCCAGCAATTTCTATCGGTACCCGTGAGTCCGCATGTTTCGACATTGCCCGCCAAAGGCATATGATTTGCTCATGAACGCGAATGACCGAATCGTCCTTGACCCTCATGTTTGCCACGGTAAGCCCATCATTCGGGGCACGCGACTGCCGGTCACCGTGGTCGTCGGAAGCCTTGCGGGCGGCATGACAATCTCATCATGGCAGGTTGGGCACACGGCAATCATGTGATTTGGATCGGGGGTGCCGTAGATATACCACTCCATGATGTGATGAATCTGCGCGCGCACGTTCATACAGCCTGGATTCGCACACTTGCCGCCAGCTTCGCGCAAAAGCCGCTTGCGTATCCCTCTTTTTATCGCTGGACGATGTTCAGCCATTGGAAACCTCGGTGGCGTGCTGCGCCGCCGCCTATCTTTTGGTGACCACGACTATAGTGGGATCAGGGAGGCTATGCGGCATTCGAGAACCTAGCGCGACTCGAAGTCCCCGAATCACTTCGCCGCGATGACGTACAGTAGTCGGCGAGCGCCGCTACTGTATGAGTTATCCACCAGCGCTCCACAAGCCACTCGCGCTATCGTCGCCCGTGTGGACTATCCCAAACTTGAATCCGCCCTTTTAAAAGATGTTGACGACAGGTACTACTCCGGCGCGCGATCCTAGGCGGTCGTTTTTGCGATTTTAGCTGCCCATCCTTAAGATGAAGCATCGGCATGACCAAGCGAGGTTCTGCTTTATGAAGGAAGCCAACATTGCGTTGCTGTGTGTATTGTTGAGTGCGACAGCTAAGGCTAGTGTCCCGCCCCAGTTGGTTCCGCAGCCACCCCCACATGGTGGGCTGTGCACAGCCGCTGTCGGTCTCGCCAATACCAACGGGATCAAATTAACGGTGACGTTAAAATATACTTTTCACGGGGGTCCCCATAACGGACAGTGGACTACGGGCAATTGGCCCGCCCCTGCACATATGACTGTTTACCTCGCCTGTACGGCTGGTTCTCCGACGTTTATGCCAAACATGGCTACCACCGTCACATACGAGATCGTGACTTGGAACCCTAGATAGAGCTGGCGCAAACGCTTATCGCTTACGCCAGCTAATCTGAGCATCACTTGCCACTAGTTTACTCAACGATCTGCATCACGGCCGCTTTCGTCTCCGCCGGTACTCGGGATAAGTCTTCCAGCGTCAAATCCTTTTTTTTAGCTCCAGGTTCTCCGCCGTGATCTCTGCGATCACCGCACGCATCCGTTCCATTTCCGCCTTGTGCCGGGCTTCTGGGTCGTCCTTCCGTGGTTTCCGCTGCGCATCCCGCTTCAGCGCGACCGCGGAGCCGCCTTGGGCCACCGCCCGCCACCGATAAAACACCGAGGCCGCCAAACCGTGCCGCCGGCACACCTCGCTCACCGTCACGCCGGGCTGGTCCGCCTCGCGCAAAATCTCCAGCTTCTGTTCCGCCGTAAATCGTCGATGTTCGCGTTTGATCATCGACTTCGCTCCGTCTGCGGGGCGACCGCAGCAGCTCGAAGTCTCTCATTTTTGCGCTAGCCCTTTGTCCAGAAGTCGCTGAAGCTACGCAGCAGTGGTCGCCGTTGCACTCAACGCCGGAGCGGCATCGGTTGTCAGAGTAGAAGTTTGAAGTCACGAGTCCAAAAACAACTTAACACTCGTTGACATTTGCGGCGCGATGGGAATATACCGTTTCCGATTCTCGCGATGCTTCTTTAGTCTGCGGATGCTGTGTAGGACTCGCATCATGCCCGCTCGTCGCACGGAATCAGCCGCTCACTCATTGGGGCTCGCGCAATTGCGCGCCTACTCTCGAAGTTCACGACTCAAAAAAACAAGAAGGAGAATTTGACAGAAAAAATTTCACAGAACAGAGAGGAGTAACAAGTTATGAAGCTACAAGTTTCGGGCACCTTAGCTACGGTTCTGGCAGCCGTGATCCTTTCTCAGGCTGTGCCGGCACAGGCGTGGGAGAAAGAGAAAGAGGATCGTCCGCCGCCGCCCTACAACCCATACCCGCCTGGGATTCTCCCGGCCGATTTGACTTCCGAGATAGCCCGAGTCCAGCGTGAAGTTCAAGGCATTGAAAATGAAGCACTTGCACAGTGGCATGCGTTGCCACCCCCGCTGCTCACAGGTAACCCTCCAACTCTTCAGAACACAGGACAAAGGGCAAACGTCTTATTAGGCAAGCTCATGAATTTCGACCTGCAGATGTCCCCCTTCCAGAACAGGGCCTGCGGTTTCTGCCACATGCCGTACGCCGGCTTTAGCGGGCCGATCCCATCCGTCAATCTGACGATGATCGCGTATCCCGGATCATATGCGTTCCGGGCCGGCAAGCGGGCCGCACAGAGATACACTTATGCACCGAACTTCCCTGTTCTTAATTACAATCTCACCCAGGAGCTCTTTTATGGTGGAAACTTCTGGGATTCGCGCTCAACCGGCTATTTGCTAGGGAGTCCCGACGCCGAGCAGGCGCAGCATCCACCGGTCGATACGCAAGAACACGCGTTTCCTGACACGGCTTGCGTCGCGTTCCGGCTCAAGACGGCCGCCTATAAATCCTTGTTTGAGTTGATATGGGGCGATGAATTAGACATCAAATTCCCACCCAACACCGAGGAGATCTGCGAAACCCCGGGAGGGGCCAAGATATTGGGAACGAGTGCCACCCCAATTAGGCTATCTCCTGAGGACCGCGCCAGAGCCAACGATGTATTTGATCACTGGGGGGAATCCCTCGACCAATATGAGGCCTCGATGGATGTCAGCGCTTTTTCTTCGAAATACGACGCGTTCCTCCATGGGGATGTCACGTTGAGTGCAGACGAGATGGCGGGCTTGGCGCTCTTCAACGGCAAGGGAAACTGCAATTCATGCCACCTCGACGGAAGAGGAGTCAACCTGACCCCAGGCCAGACCGACACCGGCAATACCGCCAGCGCGAGGCCTATCTTCACCTGCTTCGGCTCGGCAAATGAAGGATTGCCCCTCAATCCTAGGAACGCTATTTACTATCAGGACAAGCCGGATTCCACTGGCTTCACGCCGAATCCCTATGGCTTCGGCTACAGAGACTTGGGAATGGGAACTTTCCTCCGAAGTGGCTTCGGCGCAGCGCCCAACCCGAACGATACGTGGGACACGGCGGAAATTACGCCGGGTACCGACGGTCAATTCCAAGTGGCCACGGCCCGCAATGTGGCGATGACACCGGCACAGTGCCCCACTACCGAGGCCCCCGGGCCTTACTTCCAGAAGGAGTTCTTCCACAACGGCTACATCAAAAGCCTGAAACAGCTCGTACATTTCTACAACACGCGGGACACCAGCTTTGCCCACCCGGAGGTCACTTCCGGACACTGCCCGCCGGGAACCGTTGAGAGGGTGACCTGCTGGCCGAGGCCCGAGGTCACAGCCACTGTCGACAATACGACGGGTATGCTCGGCTTGACGGACAAGGAGGAGAACCAGATCGTTGCCTTCCTGCTAACCCTCACGGACGGCTTCACGAGGCCGTACCCCGACAAGAATACCTATACCGGTACTTGCATGACCGGTGGAACGGCAGCGACGCAAGGGAACAACACTCTTATCCCGACTCCGCCTCTGCCGCCCTGCGCATCGGCCATCTGCGGCGTTGCGCCTCTCCCGACCAAGCCAATTCCGTAGGGCAAGAGGTTAAACAGTGAAAACCGAAAACCAATGACGTCTCTTCTCTGGCTCGTCCGTCTCGCAAAACCTGATATGCGAGCGGACGAGCCGGAGCCAGAGACCACGGGGGGCTGTTGACCTTGGGTTCTTCGCTTTTAATCATCTTGAGTTAGGCCTATTTGAGGTACGAACATGAATAAAGTGCTGCTCACCTTGTCGACCATGGTCTTGAGCAGCAGTCTGCTCGCTCAAGAAAGTCCGATCACTACAAGAGCAAAGCGCGTACAGATCAGCGAGGGGCCGGAGATCGCGTTGGCGGGCCCGTATTTGACGGTTATTAGATGGACGGTAAACAATCCTGGTGGCTTGCCCGTGCACTATGCGGTTGTGCACTATGGTACGGATCGAAAAGACATGAGCCAAACCGCCAAAAATTCGATCAGGTTAAACCCCTATCATCCATCGACGGTGTTCCGCGTGAACCTGTACGACCTCCCGCCGAAGACGACTTACTACTACAAGGTGGAGTCGGTGGATTCCACCGGCAGGACCGACGGAGTTACCAGCCCAATAAAAAAGTTCACCACACCCGACCGCGGCGAATGAGTACGTGCACATGACCGGCCCGCTGCCTATTCCGTAAGGGTAACGGCCGAACGGTACTGTCGCGCTTCACGTCAACTTGGACAAAATGCCTGAGCTAAGAAGAGAGACTTTCACTGCCTAGGCCGCCTCGGTAAATCGCTGCTGGTTGGTCATTCTACGATGCCGTAGTGTCCAGAAATTCTAACGACGCGATCGGAGAATCCGCAAGCCGGCTGCTCGATGACGCATCGATGGTTGGTCAGCCGGTATACTCGCTGCAATGTTCCCACCGTTTCAGCCTCTTCAGTTGCTGCTCGTGATATTCACCGGGTGGGTCAACCGCCATCAGTTGGACGTGATCGAGTATCTCCAGGAAGAGAACCGCGTGCTCAAGGAGCACTTAGGTGGGCGGCGCATTCGCTTAACCGATACCGAGCGCCGTCGACTCGCCAGAAGAGCGCACACTCTTGGACGCAAGGTCTTGAACGAACTTCATACCTTGGTCACACCGAATACCCTCCTGCGATGGTACCGAGAACTGGTCGCATGTAAATGGAACTACAGCCATCGGCGAGGCCCCGGTCGGTCTCGCGTCATGCAGACGATCGTCAATCTCGTTCTGCGCATGACGCTTGAGAATCGATCGTGGGGGTACACACGAATCCAAGGAGCACTGGCCAATCTGGGGCATGAGGTCGGGCGCGGCACGCTCGCGAACATTCTCAGAGAATACGGGATCGATCCTGCCCCTGAGCGTGATAAGCACATGCCGTGGTCGACGTTTCTCCGAACTCACTGGGAATGTCTGGTGGCGACAGACTTTCTCACCGTAGAGGTCTGCACGATTGAGGGATTGGTGACACACTATGTCCTGTTCTTCATCGATATCGCCAGCCGCGCCGTGAAGATCGCGGGTATCACTCCCCATCCCGACAGCCGGTGGATGACGCAGATCGCGCGGAATCTCACCGACCTGAACGACGGCTTCCTTCGCGGCAAGCGCTATTTGATTCTCGATCGGGGTACGAAATACTCGGACGCATTCCGCGGCGTTCTCGTCCGCGAAGGCCTTCAAGTCATTCGACTGCCACCACGATCGCCCAATTTGAACTCTTTCGCCGAGCGGTTCGTACGATCAATTAAAGAGGAGTGTTTGAGCCGGATGATCTTCTTCGGACCGGCATCGCTTCAGCACGCAGTCCGGCAGTTCATGGCGCACTATCATACCGAGCGCAACCATCAGGGCCTGGAAAACCGCCTTCCGCAGCCGGATCCATCACTGCCCTACCCCATCACCCTGATCAACGCCGACAGCGCCCTCGGAGGAATGCTCAGCTACTACCATCGGGCAGCGGCCTGACGAATGTCGATTCCTTTTTTGGACAATTCGGGGTCAGGATATTCGTCCATTCCCTTGGACGCATCAGCGAGATGCCGATAGCTCCCACGGTTTTGACCGCTCTCGCGCGAAGCCGTCGAGACCGTAATTTGGCTATATTACGTACGCGGTGTGCGCGACAAGTTCGACCTGCTGCGTTTCGACGCCTCCAGCGCGGTTTCGAGCAACATGTTCGATGAGGACTGGCCGCATTTTGTGGTCAAGATGGCCACGGGAGCGGGCAAGACCAAGGTGTTGTCTCTGCTCATGGCATGGAGCTACTTCCACAAGCTCTATGAGCCGGGTTCTACGCTGTCGCGGAACTTTCTGTTCATCGCGCCGAACA
>JAXDQI010000346.1:0-3738 GCA_034667965.1 Gammaproteobacteria bacterium | reverse complement strand
TTCGGGGCCCTGCGGTTTTTTGACTCAGTAATAATAGCCATAGCGCCTCCCCGATCTCGCGTTATTGCAAGGTGTTGTCAGCGCTATGGCGTATTGCGCCGGCGGTCTCTCGTTTGGTCGGAGCAATACGCCAGGCGCGCGAAGAGCGCGCCGAGCTATTGCGCCCTACGGGCTGCTTCAATCACGCCGACCCCGTCGCGGATGTCGAGGCGTGTTCCATATTTCGACGACAGCCGTTGCACCCGCGTGAGCACGCGCTTGGCCATCTCGGGATCTGCCAGCATGGGCCGCCCGCGGTCGGTGCGGCGCCGCTGGTGGCCAAGATCAATCGGATAGAGTCTCGCCTGCGCAAAGTCACCGCCTTTGAAATCGCAGACCGCAAACATCTGTTCCCATTGCGCCGGATCACCCGCATGGCCGCGGGTTTCGCCCTGGTAGCGCGCTTCGACGAAGTCGGCGGGCGTTGCGCGGTCGTCGAGCCCGTAGCGTTCGTAGGCCTCGGCCGGCAGGTATTTCATGGTTTCGACCTGGAACACGAAGGTGCCGATGCCGTGGAACATCGGCCGGCCTTTGTACAGCTCAACGGCGAGCGGAACCTGCGGGCCATGTGCCACGAAAATATCGGCGCCCGCATCGATGGCGCGGCGGCCGAAGTCGATGGCGAAGTCCGCGAGGTCTTCGAGGTCGGATCGACGTTTGGCGGTGAGCAATGTGGGTCCGCCGAGATCGTGGCAGTGCAGGCTGACAATGACTGCGTCGGCAAATGTCCGCGCGTTGCGCACCTGGCGCATGTTTTCAGCGACATCTCTTTCGTTGACGAAGGTGTTTTCACCGGGTTCCGCCGCGAAGCGAAAAGATTTGCCGAGAAAATTGAGGCTCTGATCGGATCCAATCGCGAATTTGGGATCGCCCTGGTAACGCCGCCGCTCCGAATTGGCTTCCCAGCCGATCGCCTTGGCGATCTCGCGCAGCTGCGCGAGCATGGCCTCGTCGACGTTATAGACGACCTTGTGACGAATGCCGTTCACGCCCGGGTAACCGGCGGTGTCGTAGCGCTGCGCACCCGCGCGTGCGCCGGGATTGTACTGCGCGGTGGCGGCGATCAAGGCAACACGCCCCTTCGGGGTGTCGAGGTAGGCCGGCGCGCGCGCCTCGCCGAGATGACGTCCTAACCCCGCATGGGTAAAGCCGGCGTCGTCGAGGTAGCGCATGGTGTCGAGAATGCCCTTGGGGCCGTAGTCATCGGCATGGCTCGAACCGCAGGACATGAGATTGACGCCGAGCCATTTAAGACAATCGAGAAGTTTTGGCTCCGTGGTCACATAAGTGCCGCCGCCGTCGCGCTGGGCTTGCGGATCGTCGAGATAGCGATGTGCATTGGCCTCGAAATTGGTGAACACCACATCGGAGGTGCGCAGGATATTCCGCAAGCGCAGAAAAGGCTCCTCGTTGAACACCGAGATCGTGCGGCTGAGCATGCTGTCGCCGGTCAGCGCGATAGAGAGAGGCTCAATCGACATGGGAATGCTCTATTTCGAGTGGGAATTTGCACGCGTGGTGGCTTGCATGAGATCAGCAATATCAGGCAGTTGATCGAGTGTCAGTATCAACTCTTCAAGCCGGGCGACCGCGGGCGGCGCCAGAACGGCTGCAGCGCACACGCGGAATTTCGCGCAAATATCTTCGCGTGCGGAAAGCCTGCTCACCGGCCGCACGTCGATTGATACGGCCCTGTCTCCGAGCAGCAGGACCTTGATGGTTTCAGGATCGCCAGCTGGCACATGGCGTATTTTCTCCATCAGTGCCTTGATCCGTGCGTCGTGCACGACATCGTGGCTGAGTTCGGCGAGCGTATAGCGGCCATGCGTGAGCGTTGCCGCGATGACGAAAGCTCCGCTGAATCCCGCGCTGTCGTCGTCCCAAGGCGTCGCACGCAGCAACGAGAATGTATGCAGGTCTGCCTCGATGGTTTCGACGTCCTGTGCGGGTATCGAGTGCTCGTGGTGCAGGCGCAAAGCGGCGTCGATCAGCGGATGCGCGGGATTGCAGGCCGGGTAGCGTTTGATGCGAAGCAGTCCTTCGAGCACGTAGGGGCGTCCGAGGCGTTCGGTGATGGCCGCGAGGTCGCGATCTTGCGGATCAACGACCGCCTGCAGGAAACCGAGCGGGGCTTCGATGATATCCGGGTCGGCGGAAAACCCACGCTTCGCAAGTCTTGCAGCCTCGATGCCGGCGCGTGCCGCATTGCCGGAGTGCAGCGCCTTGGCCATCGTTCCCATGTTGCGACGGAACCCGCCCGATGAACAGCTGGCGATGCCGATGGCGGTCGCGGTTTGCCTGGCATCGAGCCGCATGAGCCGGCACGCCGCCATGGCGGCGGCCATGGGCCCGACCAGCCCGACATGCCACCAGCCGCGATGCGTGGGCCCGCGCCTGTCACGGCGCGCAACGTCGATTGCTTGTGTGAGCCGGGCGCTTGCCTCATGAGCCAGGATGAAGGCATCGAGCACGGCCGCACCCGACAGACGATGATCCTCTGCGACTGCCAATACGGTCGGCAGCAGGTGCGTGGCGAGATGCGACCCGTCGTCGAAATCGAGCGCATTGGCGAGCGTGCCATTGGCGAGCGCCGCCATTTCGGGCGAGGTCCTGATGCCACTTCCGAACACGGAGGCTGCTCCGGGTCCGGCATCCGCAGCTTGGCCAGCAATGATCTTGCCAATCGGTCGGTCAACGGCGGCAAGTGCCACCCCGATCGTATCGAGGATCACGCTCTTGGCTGGTTCGACCGCGGCCTCTGGCGGTGTCGCGGTGTCGGCGACGAAAAGCGCAAGAATTTGGGTGAGCGGCGCGTCTGCCAGCATCTATTTCTTGTCCGTCAGCATGCGGGCGACGCGCTGGATGACGGCCGGTGGCGTCTGCGCAACCTTCGCGACGAGTGTGGCGACTTCGTCGCCGGTCATCGGACCTTCAAGGGCGACGTTCGCCTTGGCGGCGAGCGCCACAAATTTTGGATCGCGCACGGTGGCATCGAATGCGCGCCGCAGAATGGCAAGACGTTCCGGTGGCACGTCGGGCGGCGCGAAATAGGGTTTGGCCACTTCTTGCCGGGCCAGCATGACCACCAGCGCCTGCCGGTCGGCTTCGTTTTGCGCCATATCAATGAAAAGCGGCACGTCGGGCAACTCCGGGAGCTTCCTGAAGCCATGCTGCACGATGATCCTTATCTTCTTGTCGCGCAGCCATTCGGGTTCGGCGGTCTTGATGCTGCTCCAGCCATTGGCAAAGGTGCCCTGCACCTCGCCGCGCTCCATCGCCAGCTTGACGTCGTTCGACGCCTTGTAGCCGGTAACGATCTTGAATTTCAGCCCGAACATGTCGCGCGCCAGGATGGCATAGTCGACGCTTGAAGCGCCGACGCTCACCCCGCCCATGATGACTTCGGTCTTGCGCGTGTCGTCGAGCGTATGGATCGGGACCGTGTGCCAGACATAGCCGATGAACGGATCGGTCGTGACGCTGCCGATCCACGAGAATTTGGTCGATTCGAATGTTGCGGCACCCGGCGACGTGAGTTGCGTGGTGAGAACGCTCGCATGCGTGCTGGCAATGACGGTGCCGTCGCGCGGCGCCGTCGTATACATGTAGGTGGCGGTCTTGAGCCCGCTCGCGCCCGGCATGTTCTGGATGACGATGGTGGGATTGCCCGGGATATGATCCTTGAGCACCTGCGCCATG
>JAXDQI010000345.1:0-8296 GCA_034667965.1 Gammaproteobacteria bacterium | reverse complement strand
CTGAGAGTCGTTTCCCGTCAGCCGGGCGGCCGTTGAAAAGACCATGTCCTGATAAGCACGCATGAACGTCATGAATTCCGCCGAAATGGGCCCCGTTGGTTGCGTTTGCACTGGATTGAGTTCGTTTAATTCCAAAACACGGCGGGCCGGGAAAAGTTGCGGGCAAATCTCAAGTTTCCGGCCGTGTTGTCGCTATTTAGCCCGAGAGGTACGTACGCCTCGTGCGCAATCCAGGGAACTCGCAAATGACCGTTGCTAGAAAGCTCGCAATCCTTCCTCTCGTGTCGCTCGTCGGCATCCTCCTCATATCCGTGGTCCTGATGCTCGATATCCGGTCTGTGTACCGTTCCGCCAGCTACGGGGACGACTTCGCGGTTCCCAATCTGCTGGCGTTGGAGCAGATCGACTCGAACTTCATTGGAGTCCGCTTGAACGTCTGGCAACACGTCGCGACGCCGGATGCAGCCGGCATGGCGATTGCCGAAAAACAGATGGCAGCGCGGCATCAGAAGGTGGACGACGCACTCCGTCATTACGAGACACACGTCGCAGACGCAAAGGACAAGGAAATGCTGGAGGCCGACCGAGCCGCCATCGCCGATTACGACCTCATCAAAGACAAGGTCATGGCGCTTTCCTTGGCCGGCCGCAAGGCCGAAGCCTTCGCCCTTCTGATGGCGACCAAAGCACAATTGGCGAAGGGGGCCGAGTCGCTGAATCAGCATCTTCAGCACAACGCGGATTTGGCGAAGACCGCGGGTGAATCCGCCGCGAAGATCCAACTATCAGCCATGCGGATGGGTGTTCTTCTGACTTTGGTGACTTTAGGCGTGGTCGGTGCGCTTGGCCTGGTGATATTCCGGCAGCTTACCCGACAGTTGGGCGGCGAGCCCGCCGATGTCGCGGAAGTGGCCATCAAGGTGGCGAAAGGCGACTTCTCGAGTCGCATTGATCTACGTCCCGGCGACACAACCAGTCTGTTCGCGACCGTCGCCCATATGCAGCAGGATCTCAAGGCACGGCTCGAGGCCGACCATGCGCGGGCGGAGGCGGACCTGGCAAGGGCGCAAGCGGAGCAAACTGCAGGCGTGGAGAATGCCAGGATCCGGAGCGCGCTGGATCGTATTTCGGCCGGCGTGACCCTGGTCGATACGAGCGGCAAGATCATCTATGTGAACGATTACGCGGCGGGCATTTTCCGAACACATGCCGGCGAAATACGCCGGCAAATCCCTCGGTTCGACGCAAGCCACGTCATCGGCACTGATTTCGGCGCCTTCGGTGAGGGTTCCCTGCAGGACACCGGCGGGGCCGCCGATCTCTCAAACAGCCGGACGGAGGAACTCAAGCTAGGCGCAGCGGTGCTGCGAATCACGGCGACGCCGGTCATCGACGCGCACGGCAACCGCGTCGGAACGGTCGTGCAATGGATCGACCGCACACAGGAAATCGTAGCAGAGCAGGAGTTGGCGATGATGGTGGCCGATGCCATCGACGGCGACCTGACGACGCGGATTATTGAAGAGGGCAAGCTGGGATTCATCAAGGTGCTCGCCGGCGGGATGAACAATCTCGTGGTCAGCGTGGCCGGCGTGATTCGCGCGATGTCGATTGCGGCGGCCGAAGTGCGCACGGGCGCCGACGAGATCTCGCGTGGCAACCTGGATTTGAGTCAGCGTACCGAAGAGCAGGCCTCCAGCTTGCAGGAGACCGCCGCTTCGATGGAGCAGATGACTGCGATGGTCAAGAGCAATGCGGACAACGCCGCCCAGGCGAATCAGCTCGCCGCGGCGGCTCGCGATCAGGCGGAACGAGGCGGCAAAGTCGTAAGCTCGGCTGTCGCTGCAATGCAACAAATCCATGTGGCCAGCAAGAAGATCGCGGACATCATCGGCGTAATCGATGACATCGCGTTTCAGACCAATCTGCTGGCCTTGAATGCTGCGGTGGAAGCAGCGCGAGCAGGAGAGCAGGGCCGGGGCTTTGCAGTTGTAGCGTCGGAGGTACGCAATCTTGCATCGCGCAGCGCCGGCGCCGCCAAGGAAATCAAGATCCTGATCCAGGATTCGGTCGCCAAAGTTTCCGACGGCACGCGGCTGGTCGACGATTCCGGCAAGGCATTGGGCGAGATCGTCACGGGCGTCAAGAAGGTCACGGACGTGATGGCGGAGATCGCCGCATCGAGCATGGAACAGGCGGCCGGCATCGAACAGGTCAATAAGGCGGTTACATCGATGGATAGCGTGACGCAGCAAAATGCGGCACTGGTGGAACAGGCCTCGGCGGCCGCGCACACATTGACAGAGCAAGCCGCGAATTTGACGGAATTGATCGCGCGATATCGGCTGGACAAAGACGCCGTGGCCGCGCCGCTGCTGCCGCCTGCGCCGCCCGCGGAAGGCGCAAACGCCGCTGTTCCCGCCGTCGAACGCCGCGGAGCGACGCGGCCCTTCCGCGGCAAGAAGGAGTCAACGCCTCGGACGAAGCCGCCCGCCGAACGCCAGGCTGCGTCGGGTGACGACGAAGTATGGCAGGAGTTCTGACGAACGGAGCGGCGATGCGTGCACTGTTCGTGATGGGATTCTGTCTGGCGACCAGTCTCGCGGGATCAGCCTCGGCAGGCGATTTCGACTTTGAGTCTTTGAGCCGGGTCATCGCCGCGCGGCACGTGGGTACGGTCGAGGAACTGCTTGCCGCGTTGCCGGAGGACCTGCGAACTCACTATTCCTTGGTTTTTTCGAGCCGCAGCCTGCAGGACGCCAGCCTTGAAAATCCACGTGCGGTGCTGTTCGGTAGCGGCGCGCAGCTCATTCTCACGTTCAACGGTGACCCGTCTCAGCGCGGCTTCGAGGCGGTGGAGACCATGGAGTTCGACGCGCACGCGAATCGCTTCATATTCCGCGAGATCACCTTTTCGTCCGATAAATCCCAGCCTGCTGCGAGAATATCCGACCCCAATCCTGCCCGATGCGTTGCCTGCCATGATCGTCCGGGCCGGCCGATATGGGACGTACCGCCCGCGTGGCCGGGCGTCTACGGCGAACGCTATGGGGCCGGGCTGTCCACCATGGAACTTCGGGGCCTTCGGCGATTTCTTGCGACTCAGGCGACTCACCCGCGTTACCGGTACCTCCTGGGCGCGGCGGCCCTTGCCGACCGCGATACCTATGTGTCGAGTTCGCGAGCGGCCTATAACGGCGTATCGGTCGAGCCGCCCAACGCGCGGCTGTCCTCGCAGTTGGCAAAGTTCAACGTACGTTCCATTTTGTCGCAGCTCGCCTCGCAGCCGGGATTCGCTTCGCACCTGAATGTCTTGCTTGCTTCGGCCGGGTCGAGCTGCGGTGCAATCGCTGATTTCTACCCGCCATCCCTGCAACCCGCGATCGCCGCCGATTACCAGAACTACTCGAAGGCCACCGCCGTGGCCGACCGTGGCCAGTTCTCGGCGAAGACGCTGCGCCTCGGCGGTCGTGAGAGTCCCTACTCGGGATTGGCATCACCCGCCGAATTTACCGAGCTCCGGTATGTGGCTGAGCGAGCTCTCAATGTGTCGACTCGGCACTGGACTTTGGCGTTCGAGCGCGGCTCCTACGATATGTCGGCGCCCGCAGGCACGCCAACCCTCGAACAGGCGCTCTTCGAGTGGCTGGCGCGCACCGATCCGGAATTGCGAGCCGTCGCTGCATATCGGACATTCAACGCGGACGATGCTTACTGCCAACATCTCAAGCGAGCGAGTCAGCTGTCGATCGCGGCTTGGCTCGAGGCGCACGCCGAGTTCGCTCCAGCCCCGGACGCACCCAGGAACGCGGCGGCGGGGCACGATGCACCCGGGTTGACGCCTGCGCTCGTGCAGCAATGCGCCGCATGCCACAGCAGCGACATCGCGCCGGCCCTGCCGTTCTCCGATCCTGCCGCCCTCGCGGTGCGGCTTCTCGATGGAAATTACCCCCATGGCCGGCTGCTCGATGAGATTCTGTTTCGGCTCACACCGGCGGCTGGGGCAGGGCGTATGCCGCGAGGCGTCGCCGTCGATTCGACCGAGCAACGAGAACTCGAAGAGTATTTCGTGAGTCTCACGCAATCACGCTGAGGCGGCGACCTCCATTCGCGACATGGGAGCTTAAGTTAATCATGTTCGGGTCGATACCCATGGAACGTTAAGTGCTCAAGGGTTGGCGTGCGTTGAAAAACAATACCGATGGGACAATTCTATTGCGGCGCAGTACGCTGTGGTGTTGCGCAGCAGCACTGTCGCTTGTCGCGGCATGGTGTCCCGCCCGGGACATGCGCGGAAGCGTCGGGCTCGGAGAATTGCCGCAGGGTTGGCATGATGATCGGGCGCGCGACTTGACGCTCGCCGGACTTCGCGGCCATCGCGTCGTTCTGACGATGGCATACGCCGCCTGCCATCGCATTTGCCCGATGACCATGGATGAACTCAAGCGCATGCAGCGCGTCGCCGACGCGCGCGGTGAGATCGTCGACTTCGTCATCGTCGGCTACGATCCGAAAAACGACAGTCCGGCGGTGTGGCATCAATACCGCCTGAGCCGCGGACTGAACCGCGACAATTGGCACTTTCTGAGCGGCTCTCAAGCCGCCACCGAGCAATTGGCACGCCAACTCGGATTCCCTTTCTGGAAATACGACGAACACGTGATGCACGAGTCACGTGCCGTGCTCTTCGACTCCAGCGGTGTTGAGCGAGCAGTGCTCGGCTCGCAGAACCCCAGCTGGTCTGACGCTCTTTAATCTTTACCCATCTCGAGGCATCATGTTAAACAAGCTTTTGATTCCCGCGCGAGCCATCGCGCTCGGCGTGATACTGAGTGCCGCCAGCTTGCCGGCGGCCGCAGACTCCGCGAGCGACGCGAAGCTCGAAGAGTTGCAGCACAAGCTCGATCAAAGCATGAAAATGATCGAAGCCCTCGGGGCTCGTGTCAAGGAATTGGAAGGGCATGCCACGAGCGGACCGGTGGCCGCCGCCGCTGCACCAGCAGCCGACGCGCAGCGTCTGGCGGCAGTGGAGCAACAGGTTGTCCAGATCGAAACGGTCAACGCCACCCGGCAATCGGATGACTCCGGCCTGCCGATTCATGGCTTCGCGGACGTGAATGTCGGCAATGACAATCTGTATTTTCCCTACGCCAAAGGCACCAACGTCGGCAGCCTCGATCTCTATCTCGCGCCGAAGCTCGGCGACCGGGTGGTGTCGCTTGCGGAACTCATCTTTGAGACGGGACCGGATGGTCATGTCGGTACCGACCTCGAACGTTTCCAGATCGGTTACCAATTCAGCGACAAGGCGACCGTGTGGGTCGGCCGGTTTCATACCCCCTATGGTTACGTGAATACCGCGCTGCACCACGGCGTCTGGCTCGCGGATGCGCTGCGGCGTCCGAAATTCGTCAATTTCGAGGACAAGGGCGGCGTGCTGCCGGCACATACGGTCGGGGTGTGGGTGACCGGAGCGCAGCACGAGGGCAACGGTAAGTTCCTGTACGACTTCTACGCCGGCAATGGCCAACAGATTCAGGGTGGAACCCTCGACATGCAAACCGGCGGGAACGGGCACGGCGCGGCCATCGCGGGAACGCGGCTTTCTTATCAGTTCAGCGGCGGCGCCGTCGATGGCCTGATGGTGGGCGTCAACGGCTTCACCGACAAGGTGAGCGACGACAGGGTGAATGGCGATCTTATTACTCCTAACGCCACTCTCATCCGCCTCAACATGGTGGGCGCATACGCGGTGTACGACACCGATATGTGGGAACACATAGTCGAGTTCTACTCTTTCCGCGACAAGACCTTGAACGGTTCTCCCGGCACCCACAAGAGCAACGCATGGTTCGGACAATTCGCCTATCGAGGCCGCTGGTGCCTGCCGTACGTTCGATTCGAGCGCGCCTCGCTCGATCAGGCGGACCCGTATTTCAACGAGCAGACCTTCGGTGCGTCGTACTACCGCAGTGCGCTCGGAGTTCGCTTCGACATCAACGCCAAGTCGTCCATCAAGCTCGAGGTCGCCCATACCCGCAACACGGATGACCGGCCGAAGACGGACTACCGGCCGTCGGACGCGGAGATCGGGTTGCCGCAGCAATACAACGAAATCCTCGCGCAATACGCCGTTCGCTTCTAACTCATTCAAGGAAACAGCATGCGCACTCAAATCCTTGCCTTGCTTCTCGGCACGTTCCTCACCGCGTGGGGCTCGGCCGCGGCGGCAGGCGATCTGGTGGTCATTTGCCATACCTCGGTCAGCCTGAAGGCAGACGAAGTTCGCGATGTCTACTTCGGCGACAAGGGCTTCGCCGGCTCGGTCAAGTTGCTGCCGGCGGACAACAGCGCCGCACAGGACGCATTTCTCGAGAAAGTGATGAAGCTCGACGCCAAGAAGTACGCTGGCGTCTGGATCAAGAAGGCGTTCCGCGACGGAAGCGCGCCGCCGCCGGTAAAGGGCAGCGACGCCGAGGCGATTGTCTACGTCAAACAGACGGCCGGCGCCTGCAGCTACGTGACTTCGGCTCCCGGCGACGGCGTCGTCGTGGTGGCGAAATTCTGATAGCGCGGGCGTAAATTCCCCTTCCGTACGGCGCCTCAACAGCCGTCACACTTTTAGATGCGCGAACCCCTAAACCTTGGCTACAGGGGGCCGATACGCTTATTAGAGCAATCATAGGCAGCCAACGACTCCAGCACTCACGCGCCGTCCAGGCGGCGCTGACAACGCAGTCGGGCCGCCATATGTTTGAAAGTACCGCGAATGAAAAATGACGGACATAGGTAAATTTATGGCGACCATTCTGGCAGTAGACGATTCTGCATCCATGCGGCAAATGGTAAGTTTCACCCTGAAACATGCCGGCTACGAGGTGATAGAGGCTGCCGACGGCGTCGAAGCCCTCGAGTACGCGCGGAGCAATTCGGTCAATCTGGTTTTGACCGATGTCAACATGCCGCGCATGGACGGCATCACCCTGGTGCGCGAGTTGCGGCTGTTGGCCGGCTACAAATTCACCCCGATGCTGGTGCTCACGACGGAGGCGGCTCCGGAAAAGAAAATGCAGGGCAAACAGGCCGGCGCCACGGGCTGGCTGGTGAAGCCGTTCAATCCTGAGAAGCTGCTCGCGACGATCGCCAAGGTTCTGTAACGCCATGTCGATCGACCTGGAAATGGAAGAGATCCTGGGTCTCTTCTTCGAAGAGAGCTTCGAGGGTCTGGATACCATGGAATCCGGTCTCCTGACGCTCGACGACAGCGCCGATCGCGAAACCATCAACACCATCTTTCGCGCCGCGCACTCGATCAAGGGCGGAGCCGGAACATTCGGGTTCATGGAGATATCGGAATTCACGCACTCCGTGGAGACGCTGCTCGATGAAATGCGCAACGGCGCACGCAGCATCACTCCCGACGCCTTGCAAGTGCTGTTGCAATCCGTCGACGTGATCCGCGAAATGGTGCAATCGGCGCAAGCAAAGCGGCCGATAGTCATGGTGGGCGCCAATGCGCTCAGCCGGGAGCTCATAAGGATTCTCGCTCAAAAGGCCGCTCCCGTGACTTCCGCCGCGGAAAGCGCCGCATCCAGCCCGCCCACCCCAGCCGCCCCAGCCGCCCCAGCCGCTTCACCCGCTGCCCTCGACGCACCGCCGGCGGCCGCCCCGCCGCCGTCCGCCGGGATCGCGGTCAACGCCATCCTTCCCACCGGACCTCTGGAAGGGTGGCGCATCGTCTTCGAGCCGGACTCGAGCCTGTTCAAGACGTGCAATGATCCGTTACGCATCTTCGACGAACTCGCGAACCTCGGTGCTCTCGAGGTCTCGGCACACACGGCCAAGGTTCCGCCATTCGGCGAACTCGATCCGACGCAATGTTTCCTGAGCTGGACTCTGTTGCTGCGCCGTGCGGTGGAGCACGCCCGGGTCGCCGAAGTGTTCGACTGGGTGGACGCGAATTCGAGGATCACGTACGAGCCGCTCTACGGCGCCGGCGTTTCCGCCGCGGTCGCCGATCTGCCGGCTGTCGTATCTCCGCGAGCAGCGGGGCAGCGCTCCATGACTCCCTCCGATGCGCCGGCCGCTCAGCCCGCCGCAGGCAAGTCGGGCGGTGAGTCCGGCTCTCTGCGCGTAGCCACAGAGAAGGTCGATGCGCTCATCAACCTCGTCGGCGAACTGGTCATCACGCAATCAATGCTGGGTAGATTCGCGGAAAAATACGAGCCGGAGGACATCGAATCCATGCGCCGAAGCCTGGCCCAGCTCACGCGCAATACGCGCGAACTGCAGGAAA
>JAXDQI010000344.1:0-3278 GCA_034667965.1 Gammaproteobacteria bacterium | reverse complement strand
TAACGGCAGCGGCTAGCGCTGCGAGCCATGCAGAGAAAACATGTGTCGGCGTTGCGCCCGCCCGCTCGAGCAGCCGTCGGCTGAGTTCCGCGTCCGGTTGCCTGCTTCCAACATCGAAAATATCTCTCCATTCTTCATTCGTGAGCGCGTTCAAATCCTGCCTCGCGACATCGACTTGACCGCTGGATTCATCCTGTCGCAGCCACTGCTCAATGAGATCATCGGCAGTTGCCGGTGTCGTCCATAATACATTCAGCGCCAATAGTGCGGCGAGCTTTGACCTCGCACCTGGCCTCGGTCTGCCACGTGGGACTGCGAAAGTTGGCGTGTGTGGTGCTGATAGCAATGAGTCTGCTCCCCTGGTTCACCTGGTTGGCGACGTTGAGCGCTCTGACCGGTCGCAGGCTTAGTGCCCGAGCCGCGGACGTCAACCGCCGCACTCGGCACATGGTTAGCAACAAGCTAAAACCCAACGTTGTTAAGGTTACTTTGAAGGTTCTTTGTTTTGGCCCAGCTGCGGGTCTTTCCCTCAAATCCCTCGACCAATGTGGCGCGTTCTGCCGGCGCCGGCTTTTGGTGCATCCGGCGATCGTCCAGCCACAGCGTCCTACTGCGGCTCAACGCTTGTGTCCTTCACGATCTGCTTCTAGAGGGCAAGACACTTCAAACTGCCTTGACGACCAGGAACGCCGGGGAAGACCATCCGGGCGTGATGGACGGCTGAAAATATTAGTCACCGTGAACCGACCGGAAGGGGAACGATGCGCGCTCAATCACTTTGCAAGGCGATGATGTGTGCGACGCTGACATCGATGGTGTCCACGAGTTTCAGCCTGGCCGCAAAAGCGCAGGATCTGCCGGCCTACATGGCGCCGATCTCGGGCCGCACGGTTTCAAGCCCGGTGGAGACCGCGACCAAGAACGTGCTGGCCCTGAACACCGCCATGTTCGAGCTCTATGACAACGCCGCCAGGATCTTCGAGCGAAACATTCTCAGCAGGCATCCTGTCATTCTCGCCCTGTTCTCGGGAGCGGGCGGCAGGTTCATCCTTTATCGGCCCGGCATGCCGCCACTCGAAGCGCCATCGGTGCCGATCGTCTATCAATTGCTCAAATCCGTCGACCACAGCACCATGGCGCTCGCCCAGGTGGTCGGGCCTTATCTGGATAATCCCACCGATCAGTCGTGGCGCGCGCCGATGCTCGCCTATCGCGCCCGGATGCAATCCGCCCTGGACAGTCTGGACCTGGCGCCGATGCCAGCGGACTGGCGGGAGAACGATCGCGTTATTCTGCGGAGCAATCTTGCATTCATTGACGATTGCCTGGCGAAGGGCACCGTCTCGTTCGCCGCATTGCAGGCGTTCACCAAAATGCAGGCGCCGCGCCTGAAGCTGGACATCGAGTGGGCGGCCCAGACCCAGGTCGCCCATTGGATGAAAGTGCTCGCGGATTGGAAGGCGATGCTGGGCGGCGATTGGGAGAAGACTTACGCCGCCAGCAATACGATCTATGGCACGCGCCAGAACAACGTGTTGTTCAGCGTGCTGGCCCAGTTCTTCGAGCCGGAGGCGATCAACGACCGGCTGATCCTGTTCGAGACCCTCTCCTTCACCACGTCGCCCAACGACTTGATGTCGGCTCTCACCCGGATCATCGCCGACCGCTCGGATGGCGCATTGTTCTTCGGCGATTACTACATGATGGATTACGAACTGATGGGGGGCGATGCCCGGGTCGCCATCGCCGCCGAGAGCGCCAAACTGGGAAAAAAGCCGTTCCTGCCGCCAGCGGTGCCATTCGACTCGAGACAGTGGCCGATGCGGATCACGCCGGGGCCGGGACCCGCGTCCCTCGCCGACCTTCCGTAAACGGTCCGGGCGCTGCCCGCCGGCTTTACCAGCGCCCGGGCGCCTGACTGCATCATCAGCACCTTGGCGTGGGAACGCCTGGCGGCGCGACGCATTAATAAGGAAAGCCGGAGCGACCAGGCGATCCTCAGGAACCGGCGATCCTCAGGAACCAAGGCGGAGGATCGAGTGCGGCCAGCCGCCCGGGCGGAATCCACGGGCCGGCAAGCACTTGAATTGGGAGTGCCCGATATGAATCGAAGTCCGACGGCCATGCGGTTGAATGCCGACCCTGGGGAGAGCAATAACGGGCCAGCCTCCGAGTCGTCGGCTCCACATGCGACGCAATCATCCTGGCTTGGCTCCCGGCTTGGCCCTGGCGATGCGGGAATACTCGCAGCCTTCGCGGCCTCGTTTTCGGCGTTTATCGTCATCTGGGGAGTGGCCTTGGGTTACATCAGGTTCTGAGCCCTGGTCAGCGCGGCAGCGATCCGCCTGGCATCACGCCTGACACCGGACTCCCGACCCCGTGCGCACGAACGCGCACGACACACCCGACCGCTATCCAGCCGTGGACGCCGGGGCCGCCCCCTCAAGCGTATGCCGCCGTTTTGCGATTTCGTCGGCGCAGAAATCGAGGAAGGCGCGCACGCGCGCGGTGTTGCGCAGATCGGGATGGGTGATCAGCCAAAGCTCGCATTCCAGATCCGGCAGCGACGGAGTGAGCTGCGCCAGCCCCGGCACCGCCGTGCCGATATAGCACGGCAACAGCACCAGTCCGGCGCCTCCCGCCGCCGCCTCGCCGAGGCCCGCCATGGTATTGACCTTGTAGACGATGCGCGTCGCGTCGGCGTGGTCCTGGAGCCATTTCGCCGCGCGCGCGACCGACAGGGCATCGGCGAAGGCGAGCCAGTCGTGGCGGCGGCCGTCGCGCAACGGATCGAACGGTTCGCTCGCCAGCGCGGCGGCCCCGAACACCGCCCAGCCGATGCGTGCAACCTTGGCGCCCGCGAGCGGCTCGGGGCTCTGATAGGCGGCGCGCACCGCGACGTCGGCATCGCGCTTGGTCAGGTTGAGACGCTGGTTCGATACCACGATGTCGAGGATGATCTCCGGATAGACTCGGCGAAAAGCGACGAACACCGCGCTCAGCAGATGCCGGAGGAGGACGTCGCTGGCGGTGATCCGCAGCTCCCCCGAAGGCCGCAGGTCCTGGCCGGTGACCCTGCGCTCGAAGCCGACGATCTCCTGAAACATGCGCTCGGCGAGGTCGACCATCTCCATGCCGCAGGGGGTGAGCGCATAACCGGCGCGGCCGCGCTCGAACAGCCGCGAGCCGAGGTGCTGCTCGATCTGGCCGAGCCGGCGGAACACCGTGGAATGGTTGACGCCGAGGTGCTCGCCCGCGCCCGCGAGGGATCGCGCCTC
>JAXDQI010000343.1:0-14024 GCA_034667965.1 Gammaproteobacteria bacterium | reverse complement strand
ACTACTCATCAGATCGTGTCCGACGGCTGGTCGATCGGAATCATGGCCCGCGAGATGGGCGTCATCTACGATGCCCTGCGTCACGGGAAACCGCTCGATCTCGAACCGCTGTCGATTCAGTACGCGGACTATTCGGAGTGGCAGCTCGAGTGGCTGAAAGTGCGAGGCACCGAGGCCGAAACAGGATACTGGACCCGCCAATTGGCGGGGATCAAGCCGTTCAAAATCCTGCCGGATCATGCGCGCCCGGTCATGCCGACCACCAATGGCGCCATCGCATCGCGATTGTTGCCGCGCGAGCTGACCAACCGGGCGCAAAGCTTGAGCGCCGAGCGCGGCGCAACGCTGTTCGCGACCGCGTTCGCCGCGTTGTGCGCAACCCTGGCGCGGTTCACGAACGAAACCGAAATCGTCGTGGGCACTCAGGTGTCCGGCCGCGACCAGGTCGAGCTCGAGTCCATGATCGGGCAGTTCGTAAATTCCCTCATTTTGCGCAACGACCTGCGCGGCAATCCGACATTCGGCGCCATCATCGACGGGGTGCGCGACACCATCGCGCAAGCGCTCGAATACCGGCACATCCCGATCGAACGGCTGCTCGGCATGGTCAAGAGCGAACGGAGCGACGCGAACACTCCGCCGATTTCGGTGAATTTCATCTTTCAAAAGACGTTCATACAAAATACTGTCTACGGCGATTTCGCCCTCATCGACATGCCGTCGTTGCCGGCCGGCGCGATCTACGATCTGAATCTGTTCATGGTCGAACGGCCCGACGGATGGCGGTTTTCGTGCCAGTACAATACCGATCAATTCGAGCGAGCGACCGCCGAGCGGCTGCTCGCCTATTTCGAGAAGCTGCTCAACAGCGCCGTGGCGAACGCGTCGCAGCGGTTATCGGAATTGACGTTGTCTTCGGCCGACGAAGCGCGTCCCCTGTTCTCCAGACTGAACGACACACGCACGCTGTATCCTCGCGAACTGACGCTCGGCCAGCTTTTTGAGGCGCAGGTCGCGCGGGCCCCCGATGCCACTGCGGTCATGTGCGGCGACAGGTACTTGAGCTTCGCCGACCTGAACGCGACCGCCAACCGTTTCTCCGCATATCTCCGTGCGCAGGGAATCGCCAAGGGATCGAGGGTGGGCGTGTTGCTGCCCACATCGATTGAGCTGCCCATCTGTCTGCTCGCCATTCTCAAAGCGGGCGCCACCTACGTACCCCTCGATCCGGCCGATCCGCCATTGCGGCGCGCGGATATGATTCGCGCCTCCGGCACCACGGCGGTCATCGGGCAACGTCTGGAGCGTACGGCCGTGGCCGACGTGCCCGTGCACCTCATCGAGATAGAGGCTGCGCTCGCTTACGCCGGTGAATCGCAGCGCGCCACCCAGACGGTGGCGATCCATTCGGATGCCTTCGCCTGCACGATTTTCATTTCGGGCCGCAATGACGCCTCACGGGTCGTTTGCATTTCACACCGAAACCTGGCGAACTTGATCTACTCCATGGCGAAGCGGCCCGGCGTCGGCGATCGCGACGTGGTGGTGACGAGCTCGCCCGTGACGACCGACAGAGCGGTGTTCGAAATACTCCTGCCGCTGCTCACCGGTGCACGGCTGGTCATTCCGCTCGACAAGGAACTCGCGAGCGGCCGCGCATTGCTGCACCTCCTTCAGCGGACCGGAGCCACCATTCTGTACGGCGCACCGCACACGTGGTCGGCGCTGCTGGACGCCGACTGGATCGGATACCCCGCGCTGAAGATCCTTTGTTCCGCAACGGAGTTGAGCCCACAGCTGGTCGAGAAGCTCTCCGCAATCGGCGGGGAGCTCTGGTCATTGTACGGCGGCCCCGAGAGCGGCATCTGGTCTGCCGCCCGTCTTGTCAAATCGAAGAACGTCTCCTTGAGCCTCGGCGAGCCGATCGCGAACACGGCGTTATATGTGCTCGAAGCCTCGCTGCGCATCGCACCCGTCGGCGTAGTCGGCGAAGTGTACGTCGGCGGGGACGGACTGACTGAGCGCGCACTCGCCACGGCGGTCGCCGGCGAATCGGGAGCCAAGCTGTATCCCACCGGCAGTCTGGGCCGACTGCAGGCCGACGGGCAGATCGAATACCTCGGCCGCGCGGACGATCGATTTGCCCACCGCGGCCGCATCATCGACCCCACCGAAATCGAGGCGATGCTGCTGCGTCATCCGGGCGTCGCCGAAGCCGCGGTCGTCCCGATCAAGAATGCCGCCGGCGATGGCGCGATCGAAGCCTTCGTCGTCGCCCGCGGCTCCGCGCCGGCCGCCGCAACGCTGATTTCCGATCTGCAGAAAGCCCTCATGGAGGCCCTTCCGCAGTATCTGGTGCCGTCGTCCATCGTCGTGTGCGACTCGCTGCCGCACTCGACGAGCGGCGCTGTCGACCGCGCCGCCCTGCAATCCGCGCAAGGACGCTCGCACCGGAACACAACGCATCAGCAGCCATCCGGCGAGATCGAGGAACGCCTGGCACCGCTCTGGGCCTCGATGCTGGGGGTGAAGCAGATTGCCGCCGGCGACAATTTTTTCGAACTCGGGGGCCATTCCTTGTTGGCTGCGCGCATGCTGGCGCAGGTCGAGCGGGAGTTCGGACGGCGCATCAAGCTGGCAACCCTGTTTCTCGCACCGACGCTACACGACTTCGCAAAGATTTTGGCGCAGACGGATCTGCGCGAGTTCGATTTTCGCCAAGTGGTCAAAATTCAGCCTCACGGCTCGAAGCGGCCGTTGATCGTAATCAACAACACCGGAATCTATTACGGCCTGGCCAAGAATTTGGGGCCGGAGCAACCGGTGTATTCCCTGCAGCTGTTCGATCCATCGGTCAGAGAATCCGCGCTGCCGAATTCGCTGGACGAAATAGCGTCCGGGTACGTCGGGCTCATCCGGCGCGTTCAACCCCAGGGCCCCTACGATTTGATGGGATGGTGCGTGGCCGGAGCGCTTGCCTTCGAAATAGCGCGCCAGCTCGTGGCGGACAAGCAAGAAATCTCCCATCTGTTTCTCATCGACTCCTGGGTTCCGGGCTACTTCACGCGCCTCCCCAGGCTGCGTGGCTTCTTGGCGGTGTATTCACTGCGCGCGCAGTTGATCGTGGCCGATTGGCGCCGTGTGTTGGCCAGCGAGAAGTCGATCGGCGCATTCATCTCGCAACGCACCCTGTTCAAACGACTGAAGCGCCTGTTCACCCGCACCGGCAGCAACCCGGGAGCCGACGAACATGGTACCCAGGCAACACCCGAGACTTACGATCAGTGGCTCTTGGCTTACCTGCAGCGCGTGACGAACAGCTACACACCGAGACCTTATAACGGCTCTGTCACGCTGTTGCGCAGCCGTTTGGAACCCACGGGTTGGTTTTTTCGAAAAGATGCCGGCTGGGGCGAATTCGCGCGATCGGGCGTCGACGTGCAATTCGTCGACGGCAATCATTTCACGATGTTCCAGGACCCTGGTTCCCATCAGATGGCCGGGCATGTGGCGGCGGCGCTCGGGAAGCAGCCGCAGCCCCCCCGGGCTGATCAGTGAAGTCAGGAACCTGCCGGACCTACGGCGCGGGCGGCGTCCATACCTGATACGGAGGCGCGGCTTCGCGCCGTTTGCTGACCGCGCGCACGGCGATCACGCCGTCCTCGGCGGCGAGTTTGATGCGATCGCGCCAACCGGAGACAGTCGGGGCCGCGGGCTCGAGTCCGAGCTTGCGCAGGCGATGATTGAATCGGTGGAGTTTCTCCAGCCGGTAAACCGAGCGCAGTTCGTAGTTGACGCTGAGCGCGACCGACACGTTATCCCGGTTCTGAACCCAATGCGGAGCACACGTCGGTACATGCAAGCCGTAGCCTGCGAGCAGCTCGTACTTGCTGCAATCATTCTGCCGCTCCGGCCGATAGACGGCGCAATTCCGGCTGACGGCGAAGAACTCTTCCAGTTCGCGGTCGGTGACGAGGGTACGATCGGTCTGATCGAAAATGTGGAAGATCTTGTTGCCGGTGACCTGCAGCAGAAAATTAGTTTCCGAATCCATGTGGTAGGGCGTAATCCGTCCCGGCGAACTTATCAGGATCAATACCTCGCCGATCATGACATCGGCGCGCATCCGTTCGCCGGACAACTCGATCATTCTGGCCAGGACATTCTGCAGCACCGGCGCGAACACCGGATCCTGCTCGGTATGCTTGAGGATGACGATGGAATTGTTGTATTCGATGTTGATGATGGTGTCCTGCAGCGATTGGCGCCCAACCGTTCCATCCGACCACGTGTTGTTCACCAGGACCTTGCCGTTGGACCAATAATGTTCGCCGTGGTCCGGCATGCGGCGCGTGAGTTCCACCAGGCTTGCCAATTCGAATAGCGGATTGCCGGCCAACTCGTGCTTGAACTTGAAATTCACGCGATTGTAGTTGCGGTGGAATTGGCCCTGGTCATCGACCACGGCCGGCGGCGAGGACTGCTCGCGTTCCATTGAAATTGCGTTCATATGTCGGTCTCCACGTGAAGATTACCGCGCGCGGACCCAAGTGATCGGCGACCGGCCGCTCATTCGGGATATTAGCGCAATTCGAGGATATAACCTTAAACACGCCCGGGCATTCGACCGGCGAACCGAGCGACCACGGTGGGCATGGTCAGTCGTACCATCAGCGTGTAAACGGCGGTTCCGGCAAGAATCAGCAGGGGCAGTGCCACCACGTCGGCGACCCTGCCGTCAAGCGCCATCCGCAGCAACCAGACGCATGCTCCCATGGTGATGCTCGCCGCCAGCGGCAGCCACTGCGGCAGGAATATCGTTGAGGCCGGAATGGCGCAATAGCGCTTCAAGAGGCCCACCGACAAAGGCAGCAAGACGAACGGCCGCGCCGCGATTCCAATCGAAGCCGCCAGCAGGCCGAACGGTGCGCAGGCCACGACCGCCAGCACGGTCACAACCGTTTGGGCGATCGAAACCATGGCCTCCTGGCGCTGGAAGTTCATGGCGAGAAGCGCCGCCCCGCCCAGGTATTGCGTGACCAGGGCGACGCACGTCAGCAGCATGCACTGCGCGGGAATGATGGCCCCGACCCATCGCGGGTCCAACCAGACGTGGAACAGCGTCGGCACGATGACGGCGCCCCCGACGCACAATGGGAAACAAAACACCGTCAGAAAGGTAAAAGTCCGGCGCAATGCAGCATCGAGGCCGGCACGGTCGTCCGCGTATTTGCGCAGTTCCACCCGGGCAACTGCGTAGCGGGGCACGACGGCGACTTCCATTAGAATGTCGCCCAAGCGGGACGCGAGACTGTATAGCCCGAGATCCGTAGACCCCCAGTACAGTCCGAGCATCAAGCGCGGGACTTGATTGCAGCTCCAGGTCAGAAAGCGCGACGCGAGGGTCGGAGCGGCGAAATGCGCCAACTCACGGAAGTGCCGGAGCGAAAATCCCATTCCGAATTTGAGAGGCACGCTGTGCCACAGGACGATCGACGCAACCAGTCTGGTGACGATGGCCTGCCAGACCAGCGCCCAAACGCCGGCCCCCGCCAGGGTGAGCGCGAGCCCCACGATGCCTCCCACGAATAAACTACCGATCGAACGCAACGCAAGCGGCTGGAACTGCATGTCGCGCTTCGTCGCGGCGGTAGGGGCCGCGGCAAACGCACTGATCGCGGGCAGCACCGACATCCAGCGCAAGATGGCGGCAAGCTCCGGCTCGCCGAACCAACCCGCGATCCTCTGGGCACCAAAGTACACAACGACCCCGATGAACACGGACAACAGCACGTTGGCCGTGGTCATCGTCCGGAAGTGGCGCTCATCGATTTCACGGACCGAAATCAAGGCTTCCGCGGCTGCCTCACCCGGTACGTTTTCGCAGAATCCCACGAAAACCATGACGATCGAGATGAGCCCGAAGGCCTTCGGCCCGAGAACGGGCGCTTGGATCGCGAACAGCAGGAGCGCAAATATTTGCGAAAAAACCGTTTTGGTCGTCAGCCAGGAGGTGGGCGACAGGCGCGGGAATACTTTCACTATGCGGGCAGGTGGGTATTGGGTTGGATTGCCATGTCTTACAATTGTGCGAGGAATACCCCCGCGACGCCCGAGATGCCCTAAACAATGCAGTACTGTCGATCAATCGCGGCTCCCGGGTGAGAGCCGATAGTAATATATTCGCCGTCAGCCTGGGTTATAACGGATGCTGACGTATTATGTTAAGTATTTGGACGAAGGGTACAGAATTGCAGACTCCATGGCTTTTCCCAAAGCGCCGGAGGGATGTGCTTCGAGGCGCGTTGAACTGGGCGGTTGCCGCCGTCCTGGCGCTTGGCGCCCTCCAGTGCGCGGTTGCGGCCGCACCCCCCCCGCCGCCTGACAAATCCGCGGTAAAGGCACCGTTGCTGCAACTGGGGCCCGGGGACAGCGTCAGCATCCAAGTGTACGGACAGCCGGATTTGAGCACGACGGTATACGTCGGCGACGACGGCACCGTTTCGGTCCCGCTGGCGGGCAATATCCAGGTGACGGGCTTGTCGCCCGCCCAGGCGAGTTCGCGTATCGAGGCTGCGCTGAAATCCGGCAAGATTTTAGTCGACCCGCACGTCACCCTCACGGTGACGCAGTCGCGCAGCCAGCGAGTGTCCGTGCTTGGCCAGGTAGGCACCCCGGGCCGCTATCCGGTGGAGTCGAACACGACGATTTTTGATCTTCTGGCGCAGGCCGGCGGAATCACGGCGAGCGGTTCGGACATCGTCTACATCATCCGCCTCGACAAGGACGGAAATGAAGTCCGGTACCCGGTGGATTTGAAAGGCCTGGCGAACGGCAGCGGCACGATCCATTCGATGTCTCTGCAGGGCGGCGACTCGGTTTTCGTGCCCAAGGCGGAACAGTTCTCGATCTACGGCGAGGTGGCGACGCCGGGGCGATACCGCGTCGAGCCGGGCATGACGGTGATCGAGGCGATCGCCAAGGCGGGCGGTATTACGCTGCGCGGCAGCCAACGCCGAATCGAGATCAAACGTAAGCAAGCCAACGGCGATTATTCGACCGTGAAAGCCAAATTGGGCGACCTCGTCCAACCCGACGACGTCGTTCAAGTGAAGGAGAGTATTTTTTGAGATCACGTAGAAATCTCCCCGTGCTGGCGGTCGCCCGCCCGGTGCCCGCCGCCCTCGCTCCAAGTCACGAGGCGGCGCTTCCGCAGGGCTTCGCGAGTCCGGGCCTCTCCCCTCTGCAGATACTGTCGATCTTGCGCGCGTACCGGCTGCCGACGCTGATCATCGTGGCCTCGATCTCCGTGCTCATGGCCGGACTCATCAAGCTCATGCCGAAGACCTACACCGCGACGACCACGATGATGGTGAATCCGGAGGGCAACGATCCGTTGGCGGGCAACCCGGGGATGGCAACGCCCACGTTCAATTACATGTCGACGGAATCGCAGCTCATGCTGAGCCCGGAAGTGCTGCTGCCGGTCATCGACAAGCTGAATCTGACCCAGGACAAGAGCTATGCCGCGGGCTATGCCGGCGACGGCAGCACGCTGCGCGACTGGGTGCGGGAAAATCTCATCAAGAGTCTGGACATACAACTCGGCGCCTTCGGCAGCCAGCTCATCTACGTGAATGCGTCCGCACGCAACCCGTGGCTCGCCGCGCAGATCGCCAATACGCTGGCGGACCTGTACTTGACGCAGCAGCGGCAGCGCGTATCCGGTCCGGCAAGCGAGCGCGCCAAGCGCTATGCCTTGGAACTGGTCGAACTCAAGGACAAGGTGCGCAATGCGCAGGACCAGGTCACCGCATTTCGGCAGCGCACGGGCGTCACCGATACCACGGCGAAGAACAGCAGCGTGGAGCAGGCCCTGCTCGGCATGCTCGAGGGCAAGCTGCAGGACGCCGAGAACGCGCGCCGTGCAGCCGAGGTCAAGGCGATGTCGGCCCAGAACGCCAACAGCGCCTCCGGTTCACAGGCCGTGCAGGACCTGAGGGCGCTGCTCAATACGCAACAAACGCAGCTCGCGCAGTTGCGGACCACCTACGGCGTGCAGCATCCCAAGGTTCGGGAACTCGAAAATCAAATCCACGCCACGCAGCGCAACCTGGACTCGGAGCTTCATGGGGTGACATCGGCCAATTCGTCGGATCTCGCCGCGGCTCAGCAGCTCGAGGCGAAAATGCGCACAGCCGTCGAGGAACAGCGTAAAAAAGTACTCGGCGTCAACAAGCTGCAGGACGAAGGAATGAAGTTCGAACTGGAACTCGAGTCGGCACAATCCGTCTACAAGCGGGCTCTCGACGGCTACGACCAGATCATGTTTGCTTCGGGCGGACACGTCGCGAACATCAGCGTCGTCAGCAGAGCAGTTCCGCCGCAAAAGGCCGCCAGACCCAACAAGATCAAGCTGCTCATCCTGGGCGTGATCGGCGGAATCGCGGTCGGGGTCCTCGCGCCGTTGATCTACGAATTGCTGATCAACCGGCGAATCCGCTGCCGGGACGATTTCGAGCGGGATTTCGACCTTCCGGTGCTGATGGAGTTCGACCCGATCCTCAATCTACGAAGTGCCGCATGAACTCGCCGTCGCCGACCAATCACGATCCTCTCGAAGATACTCACGTGGACATCAACGACGAGCTCATCGCAGAGCTGGGATTGACGGATGTTTCCATCGAAAAAATCTACGAAGTCATGCGAACGATGGGCACCACCTTCGCCGATGCCGCCGAACGCCTGGGCTTCCTAAAGCCCGATGCATTCGAACAAGCCCTGCTCAAGATCAAGTCCGGCCGCTCGGTGGTAGATGAGGGGATGGTGGAAACGGCGATCCGGCGCATCGCGGCCGATCGCCGCGTGGTGCTGCGTCAGGGCGAACGGGTCGCGCCCAGCAGGAAGTTGATTCTCGCTCACGATCCCGACAATCCGCGCAGCGAACGCTTGCGGGCGCTGCGCACCGAGCTACTGCTCCTGCACGAGACGGGTCGCGGAGCGAATGTGCTTGCCGTGGTCAGCCCGGGCTCGGGCGAGGGCCGATCGCAGCTCTGCGCCGAACTTGCCATCTCGTTTGCGCAATTGGGGCGACGCACCCTTCTGGTGGATGCCGACATGCGCAAGCCGCAGCAGCACGTGCTGTTCGGCTCGACCAATCAACACGGTCTGTCGCAATCGATCGCGCACAACGAGAAGCCCTACTACCATCCGGTGACGGGACTGCCTTTCATGCACTTGTTGACGGCGGGTCCGATTCCACCCAATCCCCTGGAGCTGCTGTCCGACGGCCGGTTCAGCAACCTGCTCACCGATTGGCGAAACGCCTATGAATTCATCGTTCTTGACACGCCTCCGGTGGAGGAGTGCGCGGACGGGCTGGCGGTCGCCACGATCGCCGCGCGCGCATTGGTGTTGAGCCGGGCGCAGCACACGTCCTTCAACAGCACGCGCGCCCTGCTGCGGCGCCTGGCGAGCACCCAGTCGAGGCTTCTCGGAGCGGTCATCAATCATTTTTGACGCCGGTTCGATCGGAACTCCAGCAACTCATGAGTAACGTGAGCGTTTGCATCGCAACCTATCGCCGTTCGGATAGACTCGCACTCCTGCTCGAGGACTTGACGACGCAATCCCGAGCGCCCGACCAAGTGATCGTGGTGGACAACGATTCCGCAGGCGGTGCGCGCGAGGTCGTAGAACGACGCCGCGCAGCGGGCGCACCGTTTCCGATCTTCTACGACGTTCAACCGAAGAAAAATATATCCTTGACTCGCAATAGAACCGTGCAACTTGCCGCGGGCGATTGGATCGCATTCATAGATGACGATGAACGGGCACCTGTGAACTGGCTGCAACAGCTGCTCGACGCGGCGGCGCGATTCGATGCGGACGGAGTATTGGGCCCGGTGAATCCGGTGGTTCCCGCCAGTGCGCCCGATTGGATTCGACGGGGCCGCTTCTATGAATTCCCCAGAATGGATACGGGCTCCGTCATTCCGCCCAATCGGCTGCGGTTCGGCAACGTGCTTTTTCGGGGATCGTGGCTGCACCGCACCCCCGAGCCCTTCGATCCTGAATTGGGACTGACCGGTGGGGAAGACGGCGATTTGCTGTCTCGCTTGAGGCAACAAGGTGCGCGCATCGTATGGTGCGATGAAGCCGTCGTCCATGAACCGGTGGAATCGTCGCGCCTCTCGCTGCGCTGGCTTCTGCGGCGCGCGTTGAGTGGCGGACAGGATTTTGCGCGGCACGCCCTGGCCGGGCGATACGGAACCATGTCGACCGTTTCGCGCATCCTGTTCTTTTCGCGCGCCTTGGCGCAGGCCTTCGTCGCTGCGGCATGCGTGCTGATGTCGTGGCCGATGGGACGTCACCATGCCGCACTGTGGTTGACAAAACTATGGGCCAACATCGGCAAGATGTCGGCTTTTTGGGGCTGGCGATACCGCGAGTACGCCTGAAGCCCATGACACTATTGCTCAATCTCGCTCTGCTTTGGCTTTCGGTTCCGGGGGTACTCGCAAGCCTGTATTTGCTCCTGTGCACCGTGCTGTCCGCGGCGCCGCGGAGCCCTGTCCGGTCGCGCCGCGAACTTCGTTTCGACGTCATCGTCCCCGCTCACGACGAGGCAGCGGGTATCGCCCGCACGGTGCGTAGTCTGCTTCAGATGGACTGGCCCACCGACCGGTTTCGCGTGCTGGTGATCGCCGATAATTGCACGGATTCGACCGCCGACATCGCGCGCGCCGCCGGCGCCCAGGTTTTGGAACGGACCGCGGCCGATGAGCGAGGCAAAGGGTATGCACTCGCGTACGCGTTCGAGTACAGCCGATCCAGCGGTTCAGCCGACGCGGTCGTGATCGTAGACGCGGATGCGGAGGCGTCGGCCAACCTGCTGGAAGCATTTGCGGCGCGAATCGAGGGCGGAGCACAGGCCGTTCAGGCGCATTACGGCGTCCTGAATCCCTGGGCGTCATGGCGGACCCGTCTGATTACCATCGCGAAGGCGTCCTTTCACATCGTTCGCTCGCGCGCCCGCGAGCGCCTGGGATTTTCTTGCGGAATTCGCGGCAACGGCTGGTGCGTGACCCATGAACTTCTGCGCGAGGTGCCCTACCGCGCATTTTCGCTGACCGAAGATCTCGAATACGGCATCGACCTCGGGATGGCGGGCTTTCGCGTCGCCTATGCGGACGAGGCACATGCCAACGCGGACATGGTGTCCGGTGCAGAGGCGGCCGGTAAGCAGCGCCAGCGCTGGGAGGCCGGCCGCCTGCAATTGACCCGGACCAAGACGCTGCCCCTGTTGCGCGCGGCAGTCACACGCCGCAGCATGGTTTGCTTGGATTTGGCGCTCGATTTGCTCGCACTCCCGCTCTCTTACATTGTTCTCGACATCGCCGCATTGCTCCTGCTCGCAGGTATCGTGACTTGGTTGCACGTGTCGCTGTGGCCTTGGTTGTGGATCGGGTTTGCATGCGCCGGTTGCGTGTTCCTGTATGTACTTCGCGGATGGCAGCTGAGCGGCATCGGTGCTCAGGGCCTCCTGGATCTTGCCCGAGCACCGGCATTTCTCGTGTGGAAAATCATTTTGATGTTGCGTCGCAGCAAACCAACCGAATGGGTCCGCACCGACCGCGAGAAGCCAAGGACGTGAAATCCGAGCGTCAAGTCGAGACATCATTTTATTGAGATGACGGGATGACTTCGCCACGCGGCGCACATCGCAACGACATCACACGGGACGACGATCATGCGACCTTGCAGTTGCGCGATTCCGTTTGCAGGGCGCGTGTGAAAATTGACGCCTGTCCTTCGAGAGGGAGAAAATGACGCGATATATGTGGATCCGCCGTGAAAGATTCGTAGGGTGACGATACGCCACGAGACTCGGGGTCGGCTTGTCAAGCTCTTCTCCACGACGGTCGTCGATCAAGTATTGCTTTCCGGCGCTAATTTTCTCATCGGATTCTTGCTTATCCGCAGGACCAGCGACTTCGACTACGGCATGTTCGTGCTGGTCCAATCGGCGATCGCGCTCGTGGTTTCGGCGCAGACAGCCTGGTTGTCCAGCCCCTTGGCGGTAATCGGTCCGACCAGGCCGCCGGAGGTCAGGCGCCTCATGGTCGGCGCGATCGACGAGAGCCAGAGATTCTGGCTCTCGCGAATCACTGCCGCGTCGCTGATCGTGCCCGCGATCGGCTACTTCACCAAATTGTGGACGGGATTGGAATCCATCGTCGTTGCCGGCGGGATCCTCGCCTGCTGGGCGGCCTTGCAGCGCGAGTACCTTCGCAGTGTTTTGCTCATCTACACACGGCCCCATTCGATGCTGCGCGCCGATTGCATCTACGTGGTCATCTTGCTCGCCGGCGCGTTGATCGCCGTATATGGTCCCAAGCCGGCGGTGCTTTGGGCGGTTGCAGCGCTGATCGCCGCGGCGACCATGGGCGGAGGCGCGGCGCGGCGCTCGCTGGATAAGGATCCGGGGTGGCATTCGGGCGATGCATCGCCCTTCTGGCGCGAGCTGCGACCGCTGGGAGTCTGGGCGACCGTCGGCGCGACAATCTACTGGGTGTACAGTCAGAGCTACAACTATGTCTTGGCAAGCAGAGTCAACTTGACCGCTGTGGCGGACGTCAACGCGGTGCGCTTGCTGCTGATGCCGACGATCGTACTGACGGTGGGCGTAAAGACGTTACTGGTGCCCACGGCTGCCGCTTGGCTGGCAGAATCGAGCCTCGGCCGCGTGATTAGACGGCTGATCGCATTCGCAACCGGCATTGCCGCGCTGGACCTCGTCTATTGCGGAGCAGTCTGGATTTTCCGTGATTGGCTCAGCCACGACTTGATGCACAAGGTGATCGGCGATCGCGATCGCCTGCTCTTGCTCTGGGCACTTCTGTCGCTGATTGCTTTGTACCGCGATCTTTTGCAGACCGGCCTGTTCGCGCTGCATAAATTCAAGCCGCTGGCGTGGTTGACCGCGTCCAGCGCCATCGTTTCTCTGTCGATCATGTGGTTGGGAATCGACATCTGGGGACCGGCCGCGGCCCTCATCGGACAAGTCGCGGGAGAGGGCCTCAACCTCGTGGGAGTGGTCTTCCTGCTGGCCGGCGCTTACTTCGAAAAGCGGCGAACACAGAGGCTCGCCGGGCAGACTTGATGCGCATGCACGATGCGCATGCACGATGCGCATCGGCAATGATCCACGGACCAGCGTCGACGCGAGCGGCCGCATGACCTCGCGAATAGTGGACTGCGCGAAGACCGGGATGCAGCCGGCTTGTCGCACATTTGCGGCAGTCGTCGTCTCCTATGGGAGACAATTGTGACGGAGTCCGGCGGTGAATACAGTGCGCGCCTCGCTATCACGGGACGTGCTCATGTTCATCAAGGATTTTTTTCGCGGCTTGCCGTATGTGCTCCTGGCTTTGTCGGCAGCGTGCGGCGGCGGCTCGTCCTCCAGTTCCAGCACGTCCAGTTCCAGCACCTCGCCGCTCAATGCGGCGCCGTCGAGTTCGCCTGCTTCGAGCAGCGCCGTGCCTTCCGTCGACACCGTCACATTTTCCGCGGCAACGTATGCCGCGACACCGAACGCGGGAACCGTGACCGTCACCGTCAAACGCTCGGGCGGTTCGACCGGCGCTGTCTCCGCGCAATACGCGACCACCAATGCATCGGCAGTGGCCGGCACCGACTTCACCGCTCAATCCGGTACGCTCAGCTGGGCAAGCGGTGATCAGTCGGCAAAAACGGTCACGGTTCACATTTCGGCGACAAGCGGCGGCGGTAAAAGTTTCGCAGTCGCATTGTCCCACCCGGCCGGTGCGTCGGTCGGGACGCCCGGCAGCGCCACGGTGGCCATCGCCACCCCTGCGCCTGCTGCTGCGAGCAGCGGTTCGAAGATCAGCGTATCGGGGGATCACTTCATCGACGGCGCGGGCAAGACGGTGCAGCTGCGCGGTGTGAACATCAGCGGACTGGAGTTCGTGTCGGTGCAGGGCTGGGATGCGACCAACCCG
>JAXDQI010000342.1:0-3520 GCA_034667965.1 Gammaproteobacteria bacterium | reverse complement strand
AGTTGTTTACCTCGCAGGTACTATTTCAGACCGCCTTCACTGACCCGTGCGCCGGCTCCGCGCCCACCGCCTCACCGGCGCAATGCGCACGCAGCGGCGTGACCCCGCAGCAGTACGGCAACATCGCGTCGCAATCCGTCGTCAACGGCCTGATGGGCGGAAATCCTCTTCTCAAACCGGAAACGGCCGATACGGTCACGGCGGGTATCGTGCTCACGCCGCTCAGCACCGTACTCTTCAGCGCCGACTACTGGAGAATCAAGGTCAAGAATTTCATCAGCAACGTGCCGCCCCAATTGGCGCTCCCCACCTGCCTGAATACCGGCGATCCGTTCAGCTGCAGCCTGATCCAGCGTGACGCCAACGGCTCCCTGTCTACGGGTCTCGGCTCGACCGCCGGGCGCATCGTGTCGACGCGCTACAACACCGGCTCCTATGGCACCAGCGGAGTTGATTTCGAGGGGCGCTACGTCTTGAGTCTGCAATCGCTCGCCGCCAAAGCCGGCAACCTGTCGTTCAGCTTCACCGGCAGCATCGCCCTCGACAATCCGATCAACGTAACGCCCGGCACTTCGCTGGTCGACTGCACGGACCTTTACGGTCCGACTTGTTCGACGGTGGGCGCGACCACGCCGGTACCGCGCTGGCGCCACCGGCTGCGGATGACGTGGGAGAACCGCGCCGGCTTCGAGGTCTCCCTTAATTGGCGCCACATCGGCAGGATGAATTCCGAGTTCACCAGCAGTAACCCCAATCTGTCCAGTCCGGATAGTGTCTTTCCCATTGATTCGCACATCAACGCCTATGACTACCTGGATCTGGAAACCGGCATCGATGCGACGGAACACCTCCGCATCAGGCTCGGCGTCAACAATCTGACGGACAAGAGGCCTCCGGTCATCGGCTACGTCGCCAATCCGCTGCTGGTGAACGGCAACATGGCGGCGGGCGTGTACGACGTGCTGGGCAGATATCTGTTCGCCGGGCTGACCGCCACGTTCTGATGATCGATGTGCCCTTTGGCGGCCCGTCCGCCACTCGTACCTCGAGATAGCTTGCGGAGGGGGGCCGTCTTCATTCAGGTCGCGGTGCTCTGCAGCAAGGGCCGTAATTCGCGAATGTCCCCGACTCGCTCGAGTTGTAGTACACGCTCGACGAGACTCGAACACGTCGTCACGCCTAGAATCGGAGCAATGAGATCGGTCGCCTTGGCAACGATCTCCTGGCGGGTCATGGGGTTCGCGGGCGTACCGCGAACATCATCGACGCGCCGGCTGAGTCGGGTGCCGTCCATCAGTACCACTTCGACGATTGCCACGCGCAAGGGCATCAGACGTTGCAGGTCTGGGTCGGGCAGGAGCCGTACTCTCGATCGCGTCTGAAGCGTTGCTGGGTCCGTCAGACGCCCGGTCTCGTGGACCGCGGCGAACGTCACGGATCTTTCCATCAGCGCCACTGCCACTACATGCTGCAGACAGATATCAGGAATTTCGCGGTTATCCACGATAGCCGCTTCGTCCGTCGCGAGTCGGACCACCACTTCCCGCACTCTTGCTGCGTCGAAGGGGTGCTCGTTGCGCAAGGCCCCGAGCCCGTCGAGAACAGCTTGAATCGGCGAGCCGACAGGCCACTTCTTGATATTGGTGCGCGTCACCTCGTATCGTTCGCCGAGTCCATCGATTAGCCCCGCCGGATCTGCGTGAGGATTGTAAGCGGAAAAGAAATTGTCCTTGCCGGACAGAATGTCATCCACGCCCGACCAACCCGCTTGGACCAGCAATGCGGACGTGACACCGCTGCGCGCCGTCATGCCCCCAAAATGGAACGCCTTCTGAACGTGTTCGATGTCGCGGTTCCATGCACCCAGTCCCGATGATTGATGCGCCGTGTATCCCAACATCCAACGCATCTGCCGGGCATCGCAGTTGGCTGCGCAACCGGCTGCAGCAGCGGCGCCGAACAGGGGTGCGATGCTATGTGTGCTCCAATGGCTGTCTGCTTCAAAGCGCTGACCTCCCAAGGTCATCGTGAAGCGGGTCCCGATGTCGTATCCGAGAGCTACTGCCCGGAGAAAATGAGTGCCGCCAATTCCGAATCGTTCGCCTGTCGCGAGAGCCGCCGGGATCACGGCGCAGCCCGGATGCGACTGAGACGCGGCATGAGAATCATCCGTTTCGTCGGCATGAGCAAGCATGCCGTTGGTGAGCGCTGCCTCGATCGGTCCGCAGAGGAACTTTGCGGTAACGACGGTCGCGACCTCCTTGCCGCCGTACGCCTGAATGAATTGCAGGGCAGCGCGTCCGGGAGTCAGTTGCGAACCCGAAATCATTGCGGCGAGAGTGTCGAGCACATGTTGTTTCGTCTTCTCGACGACCGCCTCCGGCAACGGACGAAGCGCCGCCTCGCTCATGTAGGTGCTCAGCTTCTCCATGACAGGGCTCACGTTCGGTGTCGGGCCGCCGCGGGTTTGGGCCGGCGCGGCGCTCGACCTCGTCAAGGGAACCGCCGCGGCAGACATGGCCAGGCTCGCGCGCTGGAAGAGATCTCGGCGGGTCAGGGTAGCCATTCCAAGAGGGCGATCGAGATCATCGCCGGAGTCGTTTTCCAAGATACCTCCTTGAATTCTGGATCCCGCAGCCATTCTTGCTGACCGGCGATAGTCGGTGAACTCTGTTGGCGAGTCAAAGCATTCTACTTGTGAATCGCGGTTGGAACGAGGTCGTTTACGCCGGGGAGTAATCAACCTAAAGGCGAGAACGACACCAAGCGGGCGCCTCAATCTCTTGATAGGATCTGGGTCCCCCACGAATATCGCGAGGACGCAGTGTCATGGCCAAGGCATATTGGATCACCTGTTATCGTGAGATCTCAGACCCCGCTAAACTGGCTGCCTACGCAAAGCTGGCAGGTCCGTCCATCGAAGCGGGTGGAGGCCGCATTTTAGCGCGTGGCATTCCCGCGAAAACTTATGAGGCCGGGTTGTCGGAGCGTACTGTGTTGATCGAATTCGATTCAATTGAGCATGCGATCGCCGTGCACGATAGCCCGAGCTATCAAGAGGCCCTCGCAGCACTGAAGGGTGGTGCCGTGCGCGATCTGCGGATCGTGCCCGGCGTCTGAGCCGACGTCAATGCATCGCGCGGCCGCGACGCACTGAAGACGCTGGAGGCGCATCCGTATAGTCGCAACGCTAGCCGAATTTTGCCTTCATCCGTTCGGATAGCTTCGACAGCTGTAGTACCACGCGTTCGTGTGTGCCCACTCCAATCTCATCGTTCCCGTCGATCGCGCGAATCGAAAACTCGATGCGCCGCCCATCAACGTTGGTCACTTTCGCTTCGCCGGTGACGCGTCGACCAGCCGGCGTCGCGGTCAGGTGGCGCACGTCGACGCGCGTGCCGAGCGCGCTTTCGCCGGCGTCGAGATAGGGTTTGATCGCGTTGAGTGCCGCGTTCTCCATGACCATGATCATGACCGGCGTCGCCAGGACCGGAGGCAATGTCGCATCCTTAAAACGGCT
>JAXDQI010000341.1:0-20187 GCA_034667965.1 Gammaproteobacteria bacterium | reverse complement strand
AACCAGCAGGGCCGCAGTCGACAACCACTCATCCACGGCGTTGCAAGCGAACGCATCTCAGCCAGCAATGCCGGCACGTCCAGGTCCGGTGCACCGAGCAGTTCGAGGGGCCTCGTGGTCCCACGGCCTTCCGACAGCGTCGTGGCTTCGAGCATCACCGATCCCGGATAGCAGCGCGCCATCCAAAGATTGGGCGCGTTGGGACTCGGATTGACCCACGTCCGCGTGCCGAGCGGCCACCCATACCCCGGTGCGGCGTTCGGCTCCCAACCCTCCATCGTCACGACGCGGCAGTCGACGTCGAGATGGAGTGTCGCTACGAACCACCGTGCAAGCTCTCCGAGTGTCAGGCCGTGACGCATCGGCATCGCACCAGCGCCGACAAAGCTTTCGCAGCCTACCTTAAGCGTCAGCCCTTCCACCGGCCGGCCCACAGGGTTTGGGCGATCCAGAACCCAAACGGCCTTGTGTTTCTTCGCGGCCGCCTCGAGCACGTAACGCAGCGTGGTGACGAACGTGTAGATTCGGCACCCGACGTCCTGCAAATCAACGAGCAGAACGTCAAAGGTATCCATCATTTCGGGCGTCGGCCGGCGTACTTCGCCGTAAAGGCTGAAGACCGGGACGCCGTGCACGGGGTCGGTGTAGTCCTGCGACTCGACCATGTTGTCCTGCTTGTCCCCGCGCAGCCCATGCTGAGGGCCGAACGCTGCGGTGAGGCGTATGTCGCCGAGCGTCGCCAGCGCATCGAGGGAATGGATGAGGTCGCGCGTTACGGATGCGGGGTGCGCCAGCAGAGCCACGCGCCGACCCGCCAGCGGCTTGCGCAGCTCGGGCTCTTCGAGCAGTCGGTCGATTCCAAACTTCATGAGCGGGCTACTTCCAGTGCGAATCCGTTGGAATGGTGAAAATCGGGTTTGCCGGGCGGGTGCCGCAACCCCCAGTACGAAAGCCTACCATTGTCGTCTTCAATGACCGCGGCCAGAGCGATCCGAAGGTGACGCGCGTCACGCAAGTCAGCCAGATGTCCAAAGCCCACAGCCGACTGGAGCTCGAGTCCATCGTCGCCTCGGCAAACGGAAATTTCCGGAGCTCCGCCGATCTCGGCGAGCGACATTCCCTCCCGGTAGGCACTGAACCGGTAGATCGCCCAGTCGAGCGAGGGCGAGAAATTGAATTCGTGGTAGCAAGGCGCATCCGCAGGCGCGACGAAAGCCTCGAAGCACGTGTGCGTCCATAGGGCGTCCGCCCGTCCACCCGCGCCGGATAGGGGAACGCGGAGGCGGGACATGTCCGCGTTTAGTAAATACTGGAACACGAGAATGCCGGGTTCTTCCGCCCGCACCTGTACGCCGAGGCTGCGCACGGCGTCGTTGGGGGTCGAAGGGTGGGCAGTCAGCACAGCCGGTTGCGGAACAATGGTCGACATGCAGCAATTGTATTCTTGCGCCACCCGCCAGTCACACGGAGTTCGCGGTTGCGCCACGCGCCAATACACAACAAACGGAGAACCTCTGCTAACATCCAACCCTCACGACGGTATTGCCCACGATGTCCGACTCGAATCTCACCATCACCGTCCGTCGCCGCTGGGATGACCCCCAATCCGCCCGCGTCGCCCTGCAGCACGCCCGCGAGCTCGCAATCAAAAACCAGCCCGGCGGCATCTGCGGCCCCATCCCTCGGCCGTTTCTTTTCGCCCGTGTGTGGTGTGATCATCTCATCGAAGGCGCGGACATTCACACCTGCGACCCACGCTCCGCTCCCCACGAACTTGAACTCTGCGTTCTCGAACGCGACAACCCTGACGTATACGCAACATTGCGCGCCCGACTGCGGCGCTGATCACCGATGATTCTCAGCTTCGCATTGCTCTTGACGTAGCTTGGGCGGTTGGATCGGCGGAGGCGGCGAGCGCCTCGGCCACCCTCGCCTGGTCGGCCGCGCCGCGATTCTGACTAAGCTTGGCTTTACCTTCCAGCCGATCGATTGGAATTTCGAACACAACGATGGCGCGCATCATGCTGCCGAGATACTGCTCAGTGAGCCCGTCCATTCGCCAAGTGGTGCCGTTCGCCGCTTCGTTGGCATCGACCAGCCGCCCGAGAATATTCTCCATCGCCGCCGGCGCGTCGACAATTTTCGGCGCACCGTAGGCATGCACGGCGATGTAGTTCCACGTTGGCACCGCCGGATGGATTGCGTACCAAGCGGGCGAGATATAGGCATGCGGCCCTTGGAACATGGCGAGCGCTGGTTTGCCGTTGGTGAAGTGCTGCCATTGCGGATTGGCGCGCGCCATATGGGCTATCAGCGTGCCGCTCGCGCCCCGCGCGGGATCGATGAGGAATGGCAAGTGGCTGGCGAAAGGCAGGCCGGCGTCATCCAGTGTCACCAGCTCGCCGAAGCTGTTCTCGACGATTACTTGGTGGCAGGCGGCTATCTCAGCAATGGCGAAATGCTTCGGGATATACATTGCAATTGTCTCCTTCGTACCATGACGGCGGTCTTACCCCAGGCATTTCCGTCAATGCGACGCGTTCACCTTATTCTCCTGAAACACGCAGGTTGCGGGCCAGGAACGCGACGGTCGCCTGGTCAGCACGCAGCCAGGAATCATGGCGCAAGAAGCCATGGATCTCATTTGGAATTACCAACTCTTCGAACGGAACCTTTCTATCCGTTAGTCGACGTGCGAGATCGACCGTCTGGACGAAGGGAACATTGCGGTCGTCGTCTCCATGAATGAGCAGAACAGGCGACCTCCAGTCTTCGAGCGCCGCAACGGGTGACGACTTCCAGGCGACTTCAATGGCCTTCTCGCGATCACCTTGTTCGTAGCGTGTCACCGGCTTGCCGGTCCAGTCGTCGATAAGCCTTGACCAGTCGTGCACACCGTGCAGGTCCACTCCGGCCTTGAAGATGTCCGAATTGCGGGCCAGTGCGAGAGCAGTCAGATAGCCACCATACGAGCCTCCCCAAATCCCGATTCGGCTCGGGTCGACTCCCCGCAGCTCCTGCAGGAATCGTCCTCCCGCCACGACATCCTGATATTCCGATGCACCGGCCAGTCCAGCATGATCTGGCTGGTGAAACGCTCGCCCGTACCCGATGCCCAGCCGATAATTGAGGGCGAGCACAACAAATCCGCGTGACGCGAGATACTGGTTTACCGCGTAGGCATTGCTGTAATAGTCCATGTAGTGCCATCCGAGCAGCATCTGCCGCGGGGGCCCACCATGCACAAAGATGACGCCGGGCTTCGCAGCAGTCTGCAATGTATTCTCGCTCGCGAAGAGCTGTCCATGCACACGGATCCCATCGGCCGCGAGAAACGACACGGGCCTTGGCGTGATCAGACGCGATAGCGGAAAGCCCGCGGGCAGGGTCCCGGCCAGGGAGGTCGCCCGATGGGGCACGCCGAATTCCACAGTGCCGATGGACGGCGGTTGTCGTGGTCCAGATGACACGTAGGCAACGACATCCCGGGCAGCGGTGACGGGAGTCCATTCGAGCGACTCACCTGAGGTTAGCGGCGTTGCTCCCGGGCGATCGGTCGGTACACTGAACAAATGCCTTCGATCGGCATCGCCTGGCGCCGTCCCGGAATTGGCATCGTAGATCATGTAGCGACCGTCGCGGGTTGCGACGACGTGTTCGACCATGAAATCACCGGGCGTTAGCAAGGTCGCCGCGCCGCCACCAGCGGACACCGAGTAAAGGTGCTGCCATTCATCGAGATAGGCGAGAAACACGAGCCGGTCGCCGGATGCCCAATGCAGATTCGCTTCACCCTCAACGTTGGGAAACGAGCCCGCAAGCGTTTCTGGACTGTGCCAGGCGCTGCGCGCCGATCCGTCGGCGGTCGAACCGACCCAGATTGACCAGGGATTCGGCATCTGGGTGAGAATCGGGTCAGGTGCACCACCGTCCCCCCTCAGTCGGACGAACGCAATACGCATGCCGTCCGGCGACCAGCGGGGCGAGCGATCCCTGCCGGTCGAGGGCGCGACATACATCAATGGTAAGTTCTTGCCCGCGTATATTCCGATGAACGAGTGATTACCACGGTCGGAGACGAATGCAAGCCGACTACCATCCGGCGACCAGCGCAGATCGCTGTCCTTGCCGCGGTCAAAAAACAGGCGTTCGGGCTTTCCACCGTTCAGTCCGGCAAGCCACACGTGTTCTTCCTTGATGTAAGCCACCCCCCCACGCGTCGAGATGACCGGCGCGTCGCCCTCGTCGATCTTCAGCGGTTCGCCGCCGACGGTGGGCACCGTCCAGACCGCCGTCGTCGGCTGCTCCACGGACGCGGCGGGATCTGGCGACAGGTTACCTTCCGCCGGCCAATTCGAATCGTGGTCGCCACCGCGCACGTAGGCGAGGTGCGCGCCATCGGGTGAGAAGGTGAGCTGTGTGATCTCCTGCCCGTCATCCTCACCATATTGAGTGATCTGGAGCGGCACAAATGCCGGGCCACGTGCCACCCAGACGTTGCGCACGCCGTCGATGTTGCGAACCCACGCGATGATGTCGGCGTCTTGCGCCCCGGCGAGCTGCGAGTCGTATGGATAGTGAAGCACTTGCTCCAAGGAGTACCGACCCAGTGTTGCCGCATTAGCTGTCACCGGTAATGTCAGGCAGGCGGCGCACAACAAGATCCCCGGCACACCAATGCGCATACGATCTCCCCTCTTGAGTCTGGACACGACCGAACAATCACGGTACGAATGATGACGGTAATCGAAGTTACGTGCAGATTCACATCTTATCAATACTGATCTGCGTACCCGGTCGATGCCGGCCGGGGGAAGCGCGAGCAGACGAGTCGCAGAGGCTGCAAGAGTGGCGATGCGAGATGGAGGGCGTTCGCTTCTCAGCGAACGCCCTCCATTGTCGGCCGTCAGGGATTCAAGGATTGATAGATTTGTTGTGTTCTTCGCTGGCTTCTAGCCCCCGGTAAATAATTAGTCAAGGCAAGAATTGCCGCCTTCAGCGTCGCGCCGCGGTGCACCAACACGATGGCCCGAACCCGAGTCGTAGGCGGCGTAAACTTGTCTGTATAACCTCGAGCGCGCATGCTAGCGCACGCTGCGCATGGTCGGAGTGCGTGCGCGGTTGTGCCAGAAAATAAATAAACAGACAACTCAAGGGGTAATCATGACAAAGCTACTGACAGGCATATTCCTAGGGACACTTATCACGATCGGCAGCGCCGCGATCGCTGCAGGAACCGGTGCTGATCCTGTAGTGGGCACTTGGAAGCTCAATGCGGCGAAGTCCACGTTCAGTGTGGGTCCGGCTTTGAAAAGCCAGACGCGGATCTACACGCAGTCCGCACAGGGCATAACGCTTAACATGAAAACTGTGGGTGCTGACGGCAAGGAAATCAGTTCCCAGACGACATACCAGCTGGACGGCACGGACTATCCGGTGACGGGCGTCGCTGCTTACGACAGCCTCTCGGGGAAGCAGGTCGACAGCAACACAGCCGAGTTCACATTGAAGATGGCTGGCAAAACCGTAGGCACAACCCGTCGAACGGTTTCCAAGGACGGCAAAACGCTCACGTCGACCCTCAAAATGACCAACGCGAAGGGCGAGAAGACCGAAAACGTCACAATGTTCGACAAGCAATAGGACTACGGGAGGAGCGCTATCGTCTGAGCTTCGATCTGGCCGCGGTCGCCGCTCCTCCCCCAACGTCGATCGTCACCTATCGCAAGCGCTGCACGCCGTCCAATTTGGCGAAGTGGCGATCGAAGGTGGCTATTGGAATATGCCCCGCCTTCCTGGCTATCTCTAATGCAAGACAGTCAGAGAAATCAACCGCCGTACGGCGGCGGAAGTGCTCCAACGCCGCTGCGACCACATCGGAGTCTTGTAGAGTCAATTCCTGGTGATTCAATATCATTTCAAGTGCCGTCGACATTTTTTCGCGGGACAGATCATAGACGGAATCTAGTACCCACATGGTCTCCGCAAGCACTAAGTGAGATACCCAGGCACCCTTGCTGACGAACTCATCGGCTACTCGGACTTGGGCAGGCTCGTCGCGCGCGATGAGCCGCACCAGGACATTCGTATCAAGGGCGAGCATGGCGCTGACGGATATATTTCCGAATAGCCGCCTTCACGCCGGGCGCTTTCCCGCCTTTCGGGGCGTCCTCAGCGAACAGCGCTCGATGAATCTCGGGGGAGCTGAATCGACCGGCTTTCCGCACGACGACATTTCCATCCTGGTCGTGCCACTCGAGGACGGACCCTGGACCAATGCCGAGCCGCTTCCGCACTTCGGCGGGAACGGAGATCTGGCTTTGAGATGTCAATTTGGATTGAGCGATGGCCATTGCAGTACATTACCCTGGTAATGCATGGCCGTCAACGATGGGTAAGCTGATCCGAGTCTACTTCGCGGCGGTGAAGCTCGTCTGTCGTAACGCGGCCTTTCGCTGCTTCTTTGCGAATCTCTCGCGCGCGGCCAGCATCGCCGGCCGATGCTCCACCGCCCATTCATAGAGTGATTGAAGCGGCACGATCAACTTCCGTCCGAGCTCGGTCAGCTCGTAATCCACGCGCGGCGGAATGGTCGGATACATCGTGCGGTTGACGAGCCCGTCCTCCTCCAGACCCTTCAAAGTCAGAGTGAGCATGCGTTGTGAAATCCCTTCGACCGCGCGTCGAATCTGGTTGTAGCGCATCGGCCCGTGATGCAGGGTGCCGACCACCAACACGGTCCATTTGTCGCCGATGCGAGCGAGCGTCTCGGTCACCGCGGGTTTGTGCCCCGCTTCGCAAACGCGAACAGGACTGTTCGTATCGTTCAAAAATGTGCCTCCTTGTGGGATCTTCCGCGAAGCCTAACATAGTGCAAGGAACAAAATGTTCCTGATATCCGCTTCCGGGCTCAAGGCCGGCGCGGCGCCGGCACCCCGAAAAAACCTCATTAGGATCAAGCATGAAGCTCTTGCACATCGATTCCAGTATTTCAGGCAGCCGGTCCGTCAGCCGCCAGCTTACCGCCAGTATCGTCGCCCGTCTGAAGCAGACGACCCCCAGTCTCGAAATCACCTATCGGGATATTGCCGCTATGCCCGTACCCCATCACTCGGAGCCACTGCTGAACCTCAAAATCAAGGCGCTTTCTGAGAGCGGGGCACTTCACGCCGGGGCCATCCAGGTGCCGGTAACTGACGCGCAAGGCAAGGATGCTGCGGGCGCCCAGCTGCAGCATGACTTCGCGACCATCAACGCGGTGCTCAACGAGTTCGTCGCGGCCGACATCGTTGTGCTCGGCGCCCCGATGTACAACTTCGGCATCCCAAGCCAGCTGAAGACCTGGATCGACTGCCTTGCCGTGCCTGCACAGACATTCCGCTACACGGCAACGGGCGGCGAGGGTCTCTGCGGTGCCAAGCGAATCATCGTCGGCTCGTCTCGCGGCGGCTTCTACAGTGCGCCGTCCGACCATCAGGAAAGCTATCTCACCGGATTCTTCGGCTTCCTTGGTGTGAGCGACATCGCGTTCGTTCGCGCAGAGGGTGTCAACCTCGGCGCCGAACAGCGAGCGAGCGCGCTAGAGTCGGCTCTGGCCGAAGTCGCCACCCTGAAAGCGGCGTGAGCTGCCACACCGCGACGACATACCGTGCTCAATTAAGAGAATCCCGGCCCCCCCGACTCCCACGACTTTGCGCCACGAGCGATTGATCGGGTTATGGCATGACGTCTAACGCAAGAACTTAACCGGAACGGAAGCGTTGGCGTTGCCTGAAAGAGACAAAACACCGATTTGGGAAGGACACAGGCCCGCCACCAGTGCGGAATTGCTCAATGTCATAACCACGGCGGCTACCGGATCGGCGAAACTCTCGCAGTCCGATCGGGTCCTGTTCACGGTATGCGAATTCTTGGCTTCCGCCAGGAATGGCACCCTCGTGGCGCATCTCGCCGAGCACCAGTTGCGGGAGGCCGAAATTGCCTTCACGGCGCTAGGCCTCTCGAACGCGGCGCGTACCGTGCATCGCGCCCGCTTGGATCTGACCGAACCCAACGCACCGATTCCATTGGCCCAGATAATCGAGAATATGAAAAACGCGCTCGCGGACGACGACGAGTCCGTTGACCAAGTGCTTGCCGAGTTTGCCGCTCAACAAGCGCGGGGTCGAATAGACAGGTCCGATTGACGGGCGGGCTGCGCCGATGTGCCCTAGATTTCCGCTGTCATCTCGCCACCTGTCGTCGCCGCCACAGGAATCCACCGGGGACTACGTTGCAGGTGATTCGCTCGGGGCCGACTGCGGGCATTCGCACACGACGGCGGCGCCGCCGCTAGGCCTGGTTTCAACTCGTAGCCGAGCACCGACCGTCGCTGCCCTCTGGCGCATGCCATCGATGCCGAGCCCGGTTGGTGCCGCTTTGGATGGACGCAGTCCTCGCCCGTCGTCAACAACTTCTATGCTCACCAGTGTCGGATCGATCCGGATCGTGATCCCAATATGATCGGCGTGTGCATGCTTGAGTGCATTGTTTACCGCCTCCTGCGTGATTCGATGCAATTGGTCGCGCGATTCCGAGGGAAGCGTCAGCGGCGCGTTCTCGATCGCCCGGAAGTTGACGCTTGCGTGCCCCCCCGCGGCGGCGAGGTCGGCAATTCGGTGCAGGCTTCGGATCAGTGATCCGCGGGTCTCGGTAAGCGGCGAAACACCGCGGGCGATGCTGCGGCACGTTTCGATGGTGTGACGCGCGACCTCGGCGAGTTTGGTCAAATCATCCGCAAGCGGCGACCCTGCACGCGCGGCGTCGGAGGCGAGCGAACTCGCAAGATAGGCGAGGCCCGTCAACTCCTGCCCAAGACCGTCGTGAATCTCCTGCCCGAGTCGCTGGTGCTCGCGGTGGGTTGCTTCGCGCAGCGCGCCCTCGAGCCGCTTGCGCTCCGTGACGTCCTCCGCGACGCCGAGCACGCGATGGGCATCGGACCCGGCTCCGCTGCGAACAGATCGGGCCACTACCCGCAGCCACCGCTGTAACCCGTGCACGTTCTTCAGAGGCACGGTGATATCGAGGTTGGACCCGCTCGCCATGGCAGAGGCGCCCGCGAGTATTTGTGCGCGAGCCGCCGCGCCGTAGAATCCCTTGCCGCCCAACTCCACGAATCGATCGAGAGTACAGCCGTAGACGCGTTCAAAACCATCGCTCACCCAGGTCGGGTACGGATGCCCGTCGCGCACGATTCCCTCGAACACGAATCCCGGCACGAGGTTCGCCACCGTGCGATAACGAAGCTCACTTTCGATGAGTCGGCCCTCCGCATGCTTGCGATCCGTAATGTCCTGGATCTGTGCCACAAAATACATCGATTGAGCCCTGGCGTCGCGTACCAGCGAGACGGACAACAGAACCCACACAATGTGCCCGTCCTTGTGAAGATAACGCTTCTCCATGTCGTAGTGCGACAGTGATCCGTCGAGCATCTGCCGCATCTGGCCAACGTCCGCATCCAGATCTTCCGCGTGGGTGATCGACTGAAAATCGGTTGCCAGCAGTTCTTCGGCGGTGTAGCCGAGAATTTCGCATAGCGACTTGTTGGCTCGCAACCAGCGTCCGTTTGGAGCGACCAGCGCCATGCCGATGGCCGCGAACTCGAAGGCGCCGCGAAATCGCTGCTCGCTTTCCCTCAAATCCATTTCCATGCGTTTCTGTGCATCGATGTCGAGCGAGATTCCGACGACCTTGGTGGGTGCTCCGTCCGGGGCGCGCTCGACCACACGACCGCGGTCGAGCAGCCATTTATACTCGCCGTTCGGCAATCGGATCCGGAATTCCGACTGATAGAAGCCCGTGTGGTCCGTCGCCTCGCGCGTGAAAGGTCTGCGCTGGCGCTCAACGTCGTCCGGATGAATATCACTGAGCCACGTCTCGACGCGCCGCAGAGCCTCATCTTCCATGAGTTCATGACCCACCGTGCGGTGCCAATAGGCGTTGCCGGTGACCGTGTCGCTGCGGACGTCGTATTGCCAGACGGGCAGTCGCGCAGCGTCGATTGCCAGTTCGTAGCGGTCTTCGGCGTTACGCAACGCGGCTTCGGTGCGCTTGCGTGCGTCAATGTCGATGCAGACGCCTACTAGCCGCTCGGCCGTCCCCTCACGGTCGCGCGATAGCACCTTGCCGCGCTCGAGCAACCACCGCCAGTGACCGCCGCGAGTGCGCACGCGATACTCGATCTCATAGTGATCGGCGCTGCCGACACGGTAGCCATCATCGGCCCGTGCGTAGCGCTCAATGTCATCAGTGTGGATCTGGGCCCGCCAGAGCGCGCGCTGATCGGGACCGTAACAAGGATCAATGTCGAAGCGACCGCACCAATCGTTGAGAAATCGGAATGTACCGTCCGAACCGCCGTCCCATAGCGCAATATCGGTGCCCCAGACGGCCGCTTCGAGTCTCACTTCGGACTCGCGCAAGGCGAGTTCGGTGCGTTTGCGCGCGTCGATATCAATGGTAACGCCGGCGAGGCGAAGCGCGCGTCCGTCGCTGTCGCGGGCCGTCGCCCGCCCGCGGCAGAGCACCCAGCGCCATTCACCGTTGCGCGTTCGCAGTCGATACTCCGCCTCATAAACGTCCGTACGGCCTACAATCAGAGCGTCGTAACTCGTTGTGAACGGGAGGTCGTCGGGGTGAATCTGCTCATTCCAACGCAGCGAACTATCGAGGCCCTCACAGGAGTGCACGTTGATGTTGGCACACCAGTCATTCCACCAGTGCAGCTCATCGGTCACGGCGTTGACGTCCCAGAAGCCCACTTGCATTCCCCAAAGCGCGAGCTCGAATCTCGACTCGCTGCGCGCGAGCGCGCGCGCCGTGCGGTGGCGCTCATCAACGTACAGACAGAGGCCGACCATGCGTACGCTACGCCCCGTGGCGTCACGTTCTATAACGCGCCCGCGTTCCTGGACCCACACCCAATCATCGTGCCGGTCGCGCAGTCGGTACTCGACGTCAAAGATGTGGGTGGTATCCGCTAGATGACTCTCGAGCGCGGCCTGGTAGCCTGGGCGATCATCCTCATGCATTTGCGCAGTCCACAGCCGCTCATGGCCGCTTCCCGCGAATTCGGTCAGACCCCACTGCTCACACCAGTGGTTGATCCAGGTGAGATTGTCGGTTTCGATATCCCAATCCCACAGTCCGATCTCCGTCCCCCACAGGGCGATGTCGAGCAGCGATTTGCTTACATCAGCGCCTTCGCGGCCGATGCGCGGCCCTTGTTCTGGCGCGGTCTTCTCGAGGGCGCGCACGGTCCAGACAACGAGGGGGCCAGGCAACAGATCGGATCGCCTCAATACCACTATGGCTGAAAAGCGTATTGCCGCGCCTGCTGGTCCGCGCGCATCAGCGCGCTGCGGAGCGGAGGTTGCCAGCGCTGCAGCGTGCAGCTGCTCCAGCTCCAAGCGCCCTTCGCTGTCGAAAAGTGCGAAGGCTTTTGATCCAACGATGGCGGGGATAGGCGTCCCGGTTATATCCGACAACAACCGGTTCGCGAAGACGACCGTCCCATCGGGCTCAGTCACCGCAATTCCGCTGTCGACCGCCTCAAGCATAGACCACGGCGAGTCGCGAATTGCCGGGTGGTCGGATGTGGGCGGTCTGCGCGCGTCGTTCATGTCGGGCACCATCCTGGACAACACGGTCACGTGTGTCGGAATAGGAGGTTTCTGATCGATCCCGAGGCATTACCGCCAACGCGGAATACAATTTCTTACCGCCGCAATCGTACGCTCACGTGATCGCGCGCACCAGCAGAAAATGCCGCCGAACGAGCTTCACCAATTCATCGTTTCCGGAATGGATCGTAAGGCACGTTCAGGTTGGGACCTTCGCGCGCTCAATTCCACAGCTTTGACGAATTCGTCGAATTTGGCGTGCTCCAAAGAGCGAAACGCGCCTTGACCTCTTTCCCTGCGGCCGGTAACGTGGATTGGTTTCCAAGTCTAACTGTTCCAATTTCATGCGCAACCGTCGCGCGACAAGGTGGACGTCGACGTGTTCATCGGTGCGGTCGCATTCTTGGTTCTTCTGGGCTTTTTGATGGTGGCTGGCACCATGATGCGGCGGCTCAAAAGGTCGCTGCGCACGGCCCAAAGATCGTTGCAAATCGCGGTCGACGATCGTCGAACACTTGAAATGGAATTGCGTAACACGACGGAGTCGTCGACCTTTGCACAGGCCTCGGCGGGCATCGCAACGTACGATATCAATGTCCAAAACGATGTCATTGCCTGCTCCGGCAATTATTTCGAGTTCCTGTCCATACCCGAAACCAAGCGCGCTTCAGATCGCGCCAGCTTTTTAGCACGTGTCCATCCGGACGACATCAACACCGTCCTTATGCCGGAGAACAGAATACAGGGCGGCTCGACCACCTATCAGCGTGAATACCGAATCGTGCCCGACAATGGTCGAGTGCGTTGGATAAACGAAAAGGGAAACATAACGCGCAATTCTCTGGGCGAAGCGACGCGCGTCATTGGCGCAATGATAGACGTCACGGATCTTAAAGTCGCGGAGGCCGCGCTGCAGGCTGCCGAAGAACGGTTGGAGCGCGCCGTTCGCGGCACTCAAGACGGTCTCTGGGAATTCAATGCGGTCGAAATGTCCTTTTGGTTTGCGCCGAGATTCGCGCAAATGCTGGGATACGATCCTGGTGAACTCCGCACGGATCTCGATTCGTTTTTGGATCTCACTCATCCTGAGGATCGCGAGCGCACCAAGGCGGACATCTGGAAGCATTTAGGGAGCAACTCGCCTTACGACGTCGAATTCAGGCTACGTCACAAATTGGGACACTATGAATGGGTACGCTCCCGCGCCCAGGGCGGCTTCGACGCGCGCGGACAATCGGCGAAGCTCGCGGGTTCGATCCAACTGATCAGCGATCGAAAGGAGGCGGAGAAGACTACGCTGGAAGCGCTGCGCGTCGCTGAAGCGGCCAACCGTGCGAAGAGCGACTTTGTCGCCAACATGAGCCACGAGATCCGCACACCGATGAACGGCGTGCTCGGTATGACCGAGCTTCTGCTCGACACTCAACTGGATGCCCTGCAGCGGGATTACGCAGAAACCATCCGCGACAGCGGTACCTCCCTGCTTACCGTCATCAATGACATTCTCGACTTCTCGAAGGTGGAAGCCGGCAAGCTCGAGCTCGAGCAGCTGGATGTGGACTTGCGCGATACCTTCGAGGACGTCTCCCGGCTCCTTTCGATTCAGGCCCATGCGAAAGGGTTGGAACTCACGGTGCAGATCGATGAGGGACTTCCCCGCCTCGTGAAGGGCGACGCGGGTCGCATTCGCCAGATTCTCTTAAATCTCGCCGGAAACGCTATCAAGTTCACGATAAAGGGGGAGGTGTCGCTCAAGATCAGTGTCATCGAGACCGGTGAGAGCGGCACCCGGGTGCGCTGTGAGGTACGCGACACCGGCATCGGCATTCCCGCCGATCGGCTGCCATCCTTATTTACGGCCTTTATGCAAGTGGACTCATCGACGACCCGCAGGTTCGGCGGCACCGGTTTGGGATTGTCGATCGTGCGGCGTTTAGTCGAGATGATGGGCGGCGAAACCGGCGCTGAAAGCGTCGAGGGCGCAGGCTCGCTTTTCTGGTTTACCGCACATTTCGCACCGGTCATCGACAGCTTGCAGCCCCTTTATCTGGCGCCTGCCTCGCTCAAAGGACAGCGTGTGCTCGTGGTGGACGACAACACCACCAACCGCAAAGTCCTCATGGGGCAGCTTCTTTTATGCGGCGTTAATCCCGTGTCCGCCAACTCGGCGGATGAGGCGCTGACGCTCATGCGCCAGGCAGGCAATGCGGGCCGGCCCTACGATGCGGCGCTGCTTGATCATCTGATGCCGGATTGCGACGGTGCCGAGCTGGGCCGAATCATCATTCGAGATGAAAGCATAAAATCTACGCGCCTCATTCTGCTGACGTCCTCAGGCCAACGCGGCGACGGGCAGGTGTTTGCCGACATCGGCTTTGCGGGTTATCTCTTGAAGCCGGTCACGCAGCGGGATTTGACAGAGTGCCTGATACTCGCCCTCGCCAATACGGCGCACTCCTGGCATCTGCAAAGCCAGCCGATGATCACGCGGCACGCCTTGCGTGCGCAGCGAATTCGGTCTGGTAATCATATTTTGCTGGCCGAGGACAATCCAGTGAACCAGAAGGTGGCTGTCCGCCTCTTGGAAAAACTGGATTATCGCGTGGACGTCGTCGCCGATGGCCGGGCGGCCGTCGCCGCATGGCAAGCCGGAACCTTTGACCTCATATTGATGGATTGCCAGATGCCGCAGATGGACGGTTACGCGGCAACACGTGAGATCCGCAAGCTCGAAGAGAGCAAGCGCCATATCCCTATCGTGGCGCTCACGGCGCATGCCATGAAGGGCGATGAGGAAAAATGCCGCGCCGCCGGCATGGATGGCTACCTTACCAAGCCGATCGACCGGGTTAAGCTCGATGCCTGCCTGAACCGTCTCCTGCCGAGCACCGGGTCGACCGGGTCGACACTCGCCATTAAGGAACCTCCATTTCGATCCACCCCGGGCTGACGGGGTGGCAGAAGTCGCAAGCGAGGGTAATATCGCGCCATGGATCCTATCGACTGGCTGCTCGATTCGGACCCGGCCATCCGCTGGCAGGCAATGCGCGACCTAACGGACGCCTCCCCGGAGACGGTCGGCGCGGAGCGCGCCCGCGTCCCGCGCGAAGGGGTTGGCGCCGAAATTCTCGCCCGCCAGGGATCGGACGGCTCGTGGCACCGGGCCGGCGCCCCCGTCTGGTTGCCGACTCTCTACACGTTGCTCCTCCTGCGCGCGACCGGCGTCGACCGCGCCGAGCCTGCCGTCGGCTCGGCGGTGGCACGTCTCGAGGCGGGCTTTCGGTGGGACGAGGAGTTCGGCAAGAAGCCGTTCTTCGAGGGGGAGGTGGAGCCATGCATCAACGGGGGCACGCTCGCGCTCGGCGCTTACTTCGGACGCCCGACGACGAGCCTCGCGCGCCGTCTGGTCGGCGAACAACTCGATGACGGCGGTTGGAACTGCGAAGCGCCGAAGAGCGCGCGCTCGTCGTTCCACACCACTATCTGCGTGCTGGAGGGGCTGCTCGAGTACGAGCGTGCTGTCGGGCCCGCGCCAGAGATCGCGGCGGCCAGACGGCGAGGCGAGGAGTACCTGCTCGAGCGCGGTCTCTTCCGACGGCGCTCGACCGACGAGGTCGCGAATCCGGCGTTCCTGAAATTCGCCTTCCCGCCCCGCTACCACTACGACGTGCTCCGTGCGCTCGACTATCTCAGAGATGTCGGTGTCCAGCCCGATGCGCGCATCGGCGATGCCTTGCATGTCGTCGAGGGCCGGCAGCGGGCCGACGGTCGATGGCTCCTCGATCGCGCGCACGACGAGGCGCTCGCCTTCCCGTTCGGTGAGTCGGTGGGCCAGCCGAGTCGGTGGAACACGCTCCGGGCGCTGCGTGTGCTCCGTTGGTACGAGCGAGCACGGCTCGAACCAACGAGCCCTTCGTAGGCATGGCCGAAAACTCACACCCGGCACTGCCGCCGCGGGATGTGGAACGATCCGCTCGGCCGGAGTTCCTTTACAGCCACCGCCTCAGGCAATTGGCGAGATCGGCCGCGAAGCATTGCGAAACCGATGCCTCCGGCACCAAATCAAAGGCGTGGATGCCGCCGGCATAGGAGTGGATCTCGACCGCTATGCCGGCGCGCACGAGGCGAAGCGCGTATTCAATGTTCTCCTCGAGGAAGAGATCGAGGGATCCAGTTGCCATGTAGCAACGGGGAAGACCGGCAACATTCTTTGCCAAGCTTGGGGAGAAATAATGGATCCGGTCGGCATCGATCATCTGCTTGCCACGTAAGCAAGACCAGCCGAACTGATTGTGCTGGCGCGTCCACATGAACTCGCCCACCGTGTGATTCTGCCGCACATCGTCGGCGCCTCCCGTGCGGTGGTCAAGCATGGGAGAAATCAGAAACTGCGCGGAGATTTTTGGGCCGCCCCGGTCACGTGCCAACAACGCCAGCGCGGCTGCAAGGCCGCCGCCGGCACTTTCCCCCATGATTGAGATTCTGTCGGGGTCGACGCCCAGACGGGCCGCATTGTCCGCAAGCCATCTCAGTCCCGCGTAGCAATCCTCGATCGCACGAGGGAACCGGTCCTCGGGCGCCAGCCGATAGTCGACCGACGCCACGACCACGTCGTGTGCAGCTGCGCGGGCGCCGTTGGCGAGATCCATCATGGCCGCCGAGCCGGACACATAACCCCCGCCATGTATATGCAAGATGGCCGGTCGGCTGGCGCGTTGGGCTCGAGGCTTGAAAAGGCGCAGCGGTACGGCCGGCGCTCCGGGACTTGGAACATGCACGACCTCGGGGATCTGCTCGGGGGCGGGTGCTACGTCAGAAAACGGCGCGACCTGCCGGAGTTGGGCCAGCGTGTTCATATTCAGTTCGACGGACGGAAGCAACTCGAGAATCGGAAGGACTTCCGGGTCGATCAAATGACGGGTGTTCATGGATGCCTATATCCTCGACTTAATCGCAGTGAAACACCTCTTCCATTGTGGCCCAATGCTCCCCAGTCTGACGGCTGAGTAGTGGTGCCTGGCAGGGCATGCAGACGGCCCACCAATGCTGAGTGTCGGGATCGGCCGCCATGGCGGCCATATCGAAGGCAAAATCATGACCGTGGTACTCGAAGTGGCTGAACAGCAGATTTTCCGGCTCGCGCAGGTAGATGGTGTAGTTGCGGATATGGCTATGTGAAATCTGCGCCAACACGGCGGGCCAGACCGCTGCGTGTAACCGCTTGTACGCGGCAATCATCCCAGGCTTGATCCCTATCACCATGCCGTAACGCTGCATATCATTCTCGTTTATTCAGGATCACCTTTATCAGGATCATTTGATCTCGAGCGTTGCAATACTGCGCTGCGCGATGCTCGCCCAATCCCATTCAATACCAAGACCGGGCTCCGCGGGCGGCATAGCCTGACCATCGTGAATGCGCAAACGGCTGCTGGTGATGGGGTCGAGTTGAGGGATGTATTCCACCCACGTGGCGTTTGGAACAGCGCAAGCCAGACTGACATGCAATTCCATTAAAAAGTGCGGACACACCGAAAGGTTATGGCATTGCGCCAGGTGTGCAACTTTTAACCATGGCGTGATGCCGCCCACTCTTGCCACGTCGACTTGGACGATATGGCAGGCATTGGCCCGCACATAATCGGCAAATTGGCCAATGCTATAGAGCGATTCCCCCACCGCAATCGGCACCGCGGAGTGGCTGCAGAGTCGGGCGTGGCCCATCATATCGTCGGCGGGCATGGGCTCTTCCAGCCACGCGAGGTTCAGGTCCTGCAAGCCCTGCGCACGCCGCAGCGCTTCGGACAGGGTGAACGCCTGATTGGCGTCCACCATCAGCTCGAAACCATCGCCCACGGCCTCGCGCACGGCTTGCAAGCGTTCGAAGTCTTCGCTCACATGCGGCCGTCCGATCTTTATTTTGGCACCCAAAAAGCCGTTTCGCTTGGCGGTGGCAGTTTGGGCCACCAGATCTTCCGTCGGCAAATGCAGCCAACCGCCCTCGGTGGTGTAGATCGGCACTTGGGAACGGGCACCGCCTGCCAACTTCCACAGCGGCAAGCCGAGATTTTTGCCGCGCCTGTCCCACAGCGCGGTGTCGATAGCGGCCAGGGCCAGACTGGTGACGGCGCCCACATGGGTGGCGTGAGTGTGAAAGAGCAGGTCCTGCCAAATCCACTCAATTCGTTCCGGGTCGTGCCCGATGAGACGCGGCAACAGATGATCTCTCAACAAGGCGACAACAGACGAACCGCCCGTGCCAATGGTGTACGAATAGCCCACGCCTTCTGAGCCATCGCTGCACTGCAGACGCACCACGGGCGTCTCCTGAGTTACAAAGCTTTGGATGGCATCGACCCGACGAACGGGTGGTGTGAGGTTAACCAGGCTCAGCGTGGCGCGTTCGATAGTGGTCATATCGGTACCCCTAAACCTCGCGCGACGCCACGATGTCTGTTCGAATCGGCAGGGGAATACGGCGCTTCTCCTCCCTCTTGATCGACACGAGTGCATAGATCAATACCGCTGCAAAACAGGCCGCCGGGACCAAGTAGGCATTCATGACGCTATAGATGTCGGCGACTCTTCCCATGATCGCTGTAATGATCGCTCCGCCAATGATGGACATGATCATGAGAGCTGTGCCCAGACGTGCTTCCTCCTCATGACCCGACAAGCCCATGGTGAAAATTGCCGGGAACATGACGGACATCATGAATCCCACGCCGACCAGTGACCACACACCGGGCTCACCGCCAACCGTCGCCGCGACAATGCACAAAGCAACGCTTGCCGAAGCCGCCGCAGCGCAGATCTTTGCCAGCGAAACCCACCGTAAGCAGATAGTGGTCGCAAAGCGACCGGCGATAAAGGCACACAATGAATAGATCAAATAGGTGGCGGCTCTCCGATCCGTTATGCCGGGTAATTGCGTCTTCGAATATAATATGAGAAAGCTCCAGCATGCAATTTGAGAGCCCACATACAAGAGCTGCACCAGCACACCATATAGAAAGTGAGGGGCCTTGCACAGCTTTGCCAACTCGCCCTTGAAGCTCGCGTTTACCCGCCTTTCGTCCACCTCTTGGGGATAGGGAGTCATTTTTATCGCGATGGCCCACAGAATTACGCAGATGCCTATCGCCAGGTAAGGCCATCGCACTGCATCGGCCTGAATCGCCGAATAGTCCGCCGCTTGCACCGGTGAGAGCAAGGTTCGCTCCACCGACGTGAGCTCGACGGAGGGAAAGATGAACTGGCGGCCTATCATTATACCGGCGATCGAGCCCACGGGATTGAACGCCGAGGCGAGATTTATTCGCCACTCGTAGCTACGACTTGGTCCTAATGCCGCGATCATTGCCATTCCGGAAGTTTCGAGAAAGACAATCCCGCACGCTATGACGAATAGAACGGCCAGAAACGCCCCGTATTGGTGGACCGCGGCCGCCGGCCAGAACAACATCGCGCCGACACCGTACGTCACGAGCCCGCAAAGCACGGCGTTTCTGTACCCGAGCTTGTTCATCACGATCGATACCGGCAATGGCATGACCAGGTATGCACAGTAGAAAGCCGACTGAACCAAACTGGCCTGGGCATTGCTTAAACTGAATGCTCTCTTGAATTGCGCTATCAAGATATCATTCAAGTTGTGCGCCATTCCCCAAAGGAAGAACAGACTGATCGTCATTGCAAAGGGTATCACCGCGTATACACGCTTGGACGATGCCTCGTTCTTCATTCGCTTCGCCTCAATGCCGCGGCTTCAGCGCCGATCAGAACGAGGCGCGGAGCGCGATGGCAACGACACGAGGCCGCGTGTAGTAGTTCAGGAATGTTGAAGACTGGTACGCGTAGTCGCGGCGTCCGGTCGCTGTCAGATTGGATCCGGTGACGGTGAGATCAAGATGCCGACCGAACTTGTAGGTCGCACTCGCATCGACCGTGGTAGAGCCATCGGTGTAGGTTGGGAAATTGACGACGCCGATCCAGGGGAGCGCGCTGAGATAGTCGCTTCGGTACACTAAAGAGACGCGCATGTCGATCGGGCCATTGTCGTAATAAAAAGTGCCGTTGACATTGTTCCTCGACGAGCCCGGGAACGCAAACGAATGCCCGGATATCGGCTGATCGATGGAACTCTCGACGCGCGTATAGTTTGCCTGCACGCCAAAGCCATCCAATACCGCCAGAAAACTCCTCAGCGGTTGATTGAATCCGAATTCGGCGCCGTAGGCCTTTCCATTGGAGATGTTCTCCGCAGCCGACAGATTGAACTGCTGCGCACCTTGGCCGGGCACAGTAGCATTGTAAACCGTGACCGGAGAGATGAAGTCAGACACCAGCTTGTAAAACAAACTGGCGACGTACGATCCGCCATTGCCGGCGTAATACTCCACGGTTGAATCGAAGTTCCAGGCCATCTCGGGTTTCAGGTAGGGGTTGCCCACGATGCCGGTACCCCGGGAATTGGAGTTCGTTGAAGCAAGCTTCGGGTCGGGAATCGACAGCACGTTGATCG
>JAXDQI010000340.1:0-2554 GCA_034667965.1 Gammaproteobacteria bacterium | reverse complement strand
CGATGGCCATCCGGCCAGGCGATGCAGAGTGCAGACACGAAATGTGCGGTGCGTTGAGTTGGAGCCGTGGCGCCGCACGCCTGCAGCTTGTCTTCGACCTTCTGCATGGCGCCGGCAAAATCGCGACCAGGTTCGGCCCAGCGTGCCGAATAGATGCCGGGCGCGCCATTCAGCGCATCGACCACAAGCCCGGAATCATCCGCAAAGGCAGGAAGCCCGCAGGAGTTGGCGGCGGCCACAGCCTTGATCGCCGCATTGGCGCGGAAGGTCGTGCCGGTTTCTTCCGGTTCCGACAGCTTGAGTTCGGCTGCGGAACTTGGGCTAATCCCATAGGGGGCGAGCAGCTCGCGCATTTCGCGCAACTTACCCTCGTTGTGGGTGGCAATGACGAGACGACCGGCAATCTGGCGGTGAGGCATCCTGTGTTGCCGCGTTCACATAACTGCGAGCTTCTGCAGATCGACCAGTTTGGCCACACCCTTGCGGGCGAGCGCCAGGAGTTGAAGCAATTGCTCTTCGCTGAACGGTGTTTTTTCCGCTGTCCCCTGCACCTCGATGATATTGCCGGTGCCCGTCATGACGAAATTTGCGTCCGTATCGGCGCCGGAGTCCTCGGCATAATCGAGATCGAGTACCGGGGTGCCGCTGCAAATGCCGCAGGAGATCGCGGCCACGTGGTCGCGCAACGGCTCGGCCTTGAGCATATTGCGTGTCTTCATCCAGGCAACGCAATCATGCAGCGCCACCCAGGCGCCGGTGATCGAGGCCGTACGTGTGCCGCCATCGGCCTGGATGACATCGCAGTCAATCGTGATCTGTCGCTCGCCGAGTGCCACGAGGTCGACGATGGTGCGCAGGCTGCGGCCGATCAGGCGCTGGATCTCCACAGTCCGGCCGTTCTGCTTGCCGGCCGAAGCCTCGCGGCGGGTGCGTTCCAGCGTGGCGCGCGGCAGCATGCCGTATTCGGCGGTGACCCAGCCGCGGCCCTGGCCCTTGAGCCAGGGCGGCAGGCGATCTTCGAGCGTGGCGGTGACCAGCACGTGGGTGTCGCCGAATTTTACGAAGCAGGAACCCTCGGCATATCGCACGACGCCGCGCTCGAGCGAGACAGCACGTAGCTCATCGGGTTGGCGACGGCTAGGCCGCATGTTGCTGTCCTTTATTGGCGAGTTGAATGATAGTGTTCGGAGCGTCACACTATTGCCTTGGAACTCGCAAGAGAACAAGAGAGAAGCGTTCGAACTGTCGGTATTCGATGGCGCCGCCTCCATGTACCATCGCGCCAGGTCGCGGTAGCTGAATTTGACAGGAGCCTTCATGCGTTATGGCGCGCAAACATCCCGACGTTCCCCTCGTGATCAATTATTGAAGGCCTGATCCCGATGAGCGAACCACAGAGCGCAATCGCGGCACCACCGTCGAACTGGCGGTCGACCGCAGTCGACAGCCTGATGCAACCCATCAAAGCCTGCCGGGCACGCTACGTTCCGCTCCTGATGGTCTATTTCGCCTTTGGGGCGCTTGGGCTCATCGATGTGACCCGCACCATGTGGGTGAAGGAGAGCTTGACGCTGTCGCCCGCCCAACTCGCCTCAATCGGGGTCTGGCTCACTTTGCCCTGGACCGTGAAAATGGTGTTCGGCGAGATGGTCGACACAGTTCCGATCCTGCGCTCGCAGCGGAAATCCTACGTCTTCATCGGTGCAGGCTGCATGGCGGCCGGAATGATCATCCTTGCGGGTGCGGCCGGACAATGGACGCAAGCTTTGCGCCCGGAGCAGATGTACTTCGTCGGCAACATGCTGATCGTGCTGGGCTCCGTCATCCAGGACGTCGTCGCTGACGCGATGTCGACGGAGGTGGTGGAGCGCATCGATGCGTCCGGTCAGCACCGATCGGATCACGATATTCGCGCCGATCTCGGCATGGTGCAGGTGCTGGGACGCCTCGCGACGTCGACCGGCATTCTCGTTGTGGCGGGGCTTTCCGGCTGGCTGGCGGCGATCTATGGCCGCGAGACCGTATTCCTGATGGGCCTCATCATTCCGGCGCTATCGGTGATAGGGGTGATGCTGATCCGTGCGGAAACGCCGGAGCTGCGTCCGATCGACTGGCGCATTCTGGGGGGCGGTCTCGTCTTCGGCGTCGTCGTGTCGGCGCTTGGTATTGCCGACGTGCCGGGCGCCGAGGAGATCGTCTTTATCATCTCGATGGCCGTCATCTGCACCATGCTGGTGCTGGTGACGCGCGAGCTTGATCACAAGACGCGGCTGTCCATCATGTTTGCCGCGATCATCATCTTTGTGTTTCGCGCGACGCCTTCGGTGGGCGACGGGTATACTTGGTTCAGCCTCGACGTGCTCAAATTCGACGAGACTTTCTTCGGACATTTGGGCCAGACCGGGGCGATCATTGGGCTGGTCGTCATGTGGCTCATGAGCAAGCAACTCACCGAATATTCCGTCGTCCGCACGCTGTTCTGGATCACGGTTCTTGGAACTATCCTGGCCTTGCCGGGCATCGGCCTCGTCTTCGGGCTGCACGAATGGACCGA
>JAXDQI010000339.1:0-12416 GCA_034667965.1 Gammaproteobacteria bacterium | reverse complement strand
TCTCCAACAAGCGGGTGGCGGTGATCGGTGTCGGATCGACCGGCGTGCAAGTGATTCAGGAAATGGGCAAGCAGGCCGGGCACCTGACGGTCTTCCTGCGCTCGCCGAACTGGTGCACACCGCTGGGCAACGGGCCCATGGAGCCGGAGCGGATGGCTTATATCAAATCGCACTACAGCGAGTTCACCGCCAAATGCGATGCGTCCATCGCTGGCTTCCCGCACGAATTCATTCCGAAGAACCTGTTCGATGTCCCACAGGCGGAACGCGACGCCAAGCTGGAAGAACTGTACAAAGGGCCGGGCTTCTCGCTGTGGCTCGGGGCGTTTCAGGATGTCCTGTCAGACCCTGCCGCGAATAAATACGTCTCGGATTTCGTGGCACGGAAAATTCGTGAACGGGTCAAGGATCCCCGTATCGCTGAACTGCTGATACCCAAGGACCATGGTTTCGGCTTGAAGCGGGTTCCGCTCGAGACCAAATATTACGAGGTCTACAACCAAGAGAATGTCTCGGTTGTCGATCTGAACGCGACGCCGATTACCCGAATCACCCCCGATGGCGTGCAGACCACTGATGCCCTGCACGAATTCGACGTCATCATTTACGCCACTGGCTTTGACGCGGTCAAGGGTTCGTGGACCCGCATCGACATTCGCGGCGCGGGCGGCGTTGCGCTGAAAGACGAATGGGCTAAAGGCGTCAAGACCTACATGGGCATGCAGTGCCCCGGGTTCCCCAATTTCTTCATGTTGGTCGGGCCACAGAGTGGCGCCACCTTCTGCAACATTCCACGCTGTTCCGCAATTGCGGTTGACTGGCTGAGCGAAATGATGGTTCATGCCAAGAGTGCCGGCATCCATCGCATCGAACCCGAAACCGCCGCGGCCGAAAATTGGACGCTTTATTGCTCCAAGCTGATGGGTAAGCTGCTGCTGGGCCAGACCAACTCATGGTTCACCGGGATCAACAAGAACATCGTGGGTCGCGACAAGCGCGAGGTGTTGTTGTTCGTCGGCGGCAATCCCAGGTTCCGGGAGTACTGTGACGACGTGCGCGAGCACGATTACAAGGGCTTCATCCTGTCGTGATCCCGCAGGGTCGTGGCTCTCATAGCGAGGCGATTGCGGCAATTCGCAAGAATGAGATGAACCTGTAGCGCGACGTCCGTCGGAAAGTCGCGCTGCAGGCTGAGTGATTCAAACAAGGGGGAGCAAAGCTGATGATTCGACTTTCTGGTAAGACGGCGGTGGTGACCGGAGGCGGACGCGGCTTGGGTTCTGCCATCGCGATTGGAATGGCAGCCGAAGGGGCGCATGTCCTGGTGGTCGACAGGAACAGGGAAGCGGCCGATGACATCGTTGCACAAATCAAGGCCTCCAGTGGTTCAGCCTCTGCCGAGACCCTGGACATCAGCGACCGTGAGGCAGTCACGGCCTTCGGCGGTCGCATGTTGGAGCAATACGGCAAGATCGACGTTCTGGTGAACAATGCGGGTATCGCGCCCCGCATCAGGCTGGACGATCCCAATCTGATGCAAATGTGGGATCAGGTCATCAACGTGAACCTCACCGCACAGTGGGGCATCACCGTTGCCCTGTTGCCCACGCTGAAGCACGCTGGCGCAAGCGTGATCTTCGTCTCGTCGATTGCCGGGTTCACGGCGCCGAGATCAAGCGCCGCCTATGGTGCGTCCAAGACGGGCGTCCGTTCGCTGGTCCAGTATTTCGCCCGCGTGCTTGGGCCGCTGGGTGGTCGGGTCAACGCACTGGCACCGGGTCGGATGAAGAGTGACTTGATGACGGTCACGGGCGAGGCGGGCGAAAAATTCCTTCAACGGGTACCGCTGGGTCGTGTTGGCGAGACCCATGAGATTGTGGGGCCCGCCGTGTTCCTTGCCTCCGACATGTCGTCCTATGTGACGGGGGTCACGATCCCCATCGATGGCGGTTACCTGGCGCTGTGATCGCAGGATTTCCCGTCCCCTGCAATCAGGAAAAGACACATGACGCTCACCAAGATTGAGCCGTTCCTGCCGACGAATCTCGCGCAGACCGGTAGTGGTCTGAACCGGCCGGAATGCGTTCTAGCAGCGCGAGACGGATCGCTTTACACCGGCGATTGGACGTTGGGCATCGCGCGGATCGCACCCGACGGGACCACCGGCCCCGCTGTCGAGGCAGATCTGATTGCGCAGGGCTTCCGGCCAAACGGCATCGCGCTGAGGGCAGATGGTGACTTTTTGTTCGCCAATCTGAGCAAAAAGGCGGGTGGTGTGTGGCGGGTCGGCCGGCGTGGTGAGGTCCGCCCCTTTGCAACAGAGGTTGCAGGCCGTCCGATTCCGGCCACCAATTTTGTGCTGGTAGACGGCGACCGGGTCTGGATCACTATCAGTTCGTTGACGCGCAAGCACGAGTACTTCACCGCTGAAGAGAACACCGGCCAGATCCTGTTGGTGCAGGATGGCAACGTCACCGTTGCGGCAGACGGGCTGAACTGGACGAACGAACTGCGGATCTCGCCCGACGGCAAGTATCTTTTCGTCAATGAAACCTTTGCCTGCCGTACCACCCGGTATGACGTGGCGGCAGACGGCGTGTTGACCAATCCGGTCCGGCTCACCTTCCCAGGAGACACCTTTCCCGATGGCATGGCCTTCGATGCGGAGGGCGCGCTGTGGATCATCTGCGTCGTGTCCAACCGCCTGCTCCGCGTCGCACCGGATCTGAGCTGGACCGTCGTGTTCGAAGACATCGCCCCCAGCAAACTTGAGACAATTGCCACGGCGCACGCCAAGGGTTGCCTAACCTGGGATCAAATCGTGCAAAGCCGTGGGTCTTGTGTGTCAAACCTGTCCAGCGTTGCTTTCGGCGGACCGGACCTGAAGACGCTCTATTTGGGTGGACTGGGCATTGGCGCGGTGCAGGTGTTGCGGTCTCCGGTCGCGGGAATGCCAATGGAGCATTGGCGATAAGAACGTCCTGGCCGGCGTGCGCAAAGAGGATTCGAACCCCTGACCCACCCATTACGAGTTCCTAGTTCGTTGGCGCCCGCTTTTACGCGTTGCGCGGCGTGTCGCCTTGGCCGCCAGGTAGGTTCGAGTTCGACTTAGCAGGCATTAGCTCACGCAAGCGCTCGCGCAGCCTCGATCGGCAGGAGCATCACGCGATCGCCAAGCGGACAGCGAAAAAACCCGTGATGCTGATAAAAGCGACCCGCATCGTCATCAATGGCGTGAGTGATGATTGCGCGTACACCGGCGATCTCTGACACTTCAAGGCATCGCCTGACCCCGTCGAACAACAGATCCGCGCCAAGCCCTTTGCCCTGGTACTCCCGATCGACGGCCAGCCGACCGATGAGTAATAGAGGCACCTGGTCAGGCATGGCTCGCCGAATCTTGGCATTCGGCAACGAAATTCGCTGTTCCATGGCGGTTGATATCGCGTAGTAACCCACGACGCGATTCGGTGCATCGCGTGCGCAAACAACATAAGTCCGCGCGGACATTCCTTCACTCGGAAGCGCCCGATTCTTGAGCCAAGTATCCAGCGAAGGATGCTTGCCATTGTCGAATTGTGAGACATCGTGCTGCGCACGCAGCCGCTCGGGCGAAAGAATCAGGCTTTGACTCATGTACGGCGCCTAGCGAAAAATGTCGCCGACACGTATTCATTTGTCCCAAGCGGGACGTCGGCTCATCAATGACTTTAGGTGTTTACTCGGCTTTGTCGGCGAATCGAGCAAAGCTAGAAATTTTTCATGTGCTTTCGCATCCAGGAAAAAAATGCGCTGATCCAAGATTGCCTCTTCCGCCTGACGCCGGGCGCTATCCAACATGAACTCAGAGAGCTTTTGACCGCGAAGGGCGGCTGCCCGGTTCAACACCGCCTTTGTCTCAGCGGATGCCCGAATCTGAATTACATCGTCTTTTCGAACCGGTTGAGCCATGGATCACCTCACGAGATAGAGTACATAATTGTACCGACATTGTCAATACACGCGATCCTCGTGCATCTGGTTCGAAGCCAGGTGATCGCGATGATCCGTTACCTCCGGCGCCAACTCATAAAAGATTGCTTGCCGATAGACACCGTCAGGTGTGCAAGCTGCAGATTCGCGAGCGCAATGCGCATCGAGCCTGTGGAGCGACGGCGCATCCATCCGCTTGATCTCTACGCCGAAACGGCGACCGCACTTGAACAGCAACAGGTCGGATTCGCAATCCCGACCCACGCATTATGCGGGCACAAAAGTGGCCACAGTGAATCCATCGTGCTAGAACACGAGCGCCACGTATATGTCTGAAATTACAGGTAAAAACTGGTGCCGCAAAGATGATTACTCGGCGCTGCGCGCCTCGCCCCTTCGGGGCCGTCGGCGGAAGCCGCCGACGTTCAGCGCCGCTGCGCGGCGCTGTCGAACCGGCTTTTTGTCCGTCAGGGGTTCGAATAGGACGCGTCGAGTCCTCGGCACTGAGGGACGTCGCGACAATTTTGAAAAATTGGTGCCGCAAAGAGGATTCGAACCCCTGACCCACGCATTACGAATGCGTTGCTCTACCAACTGAGCTATTGCGGCGCGTTATCTTAGAAGGGCCGGCATTCTAACCCGCTGACCCATCCGACGAAAGGCTGCCGACCCGCTTTGTGACGTCGCGCAGCGTTCGGGGCAAGGCGAAGATCACATGTTCTTCCCGGCCCTTCAATTCGTTGACCACCGAGCCACCCCACGCCTTGAGTTGCGTGATGACGCCCTGCACCAGAATCTCGGGCGCCGAGGCGCCGGCGGTCACGCCGACGGTTTTCGCACCGTCGAACCATTCGCGGTGCAGAAACTCGGGTCCGTCCACCAGAAACCCGGGTATGCCGACCTTGTCGGCCATTTCGCGCAACCGGTTCGAATTGGAACTCGATTTCGAACCCACCACCACCAGAACGTCGCAATGCCCGATCAGGTCCTTCACCGCGTCCTGCCGGTTCTGGGTGGCGTAGCAGATGTCTTCCTTCACCGGCGCCTTGAGGCCCGGGAAGCGGGTTCGCAGCGCCTCCACGATGGACGCTGTATCGTCCACCGACAGCGTGGTCTGCGTCACGAATGCCAGATGCGCCGCATTGCGCACCACCATGCGCGCCACGTCCTCGACGGTTTCGACCAGGTAAATACTGCCGCCGAACGAGGTGTCGAACTGACCGATGGTCCCCTCGACCTCAGGGTGTCCCGCGTGACCGATGAGAAATACCTCGCGTGCTTCGCGGGCATAACGCGTGACCTCCATGTGCACCTTGGTCACCAATGGACAGGTGGCGTCGAACACCGTGAGGGCCCGGCGCTGCGCCTCCTGTTGAACCTCCCGCGACACTCCGTGCGCGCTGAAGATCACCGTGGCGCCGGTGGGCACCTCCTCGAGTTCTTCGACGAACACCGCACCGATGGTGCGCAGTCGGTCCACCACGTATTTGTTGTGGACCACCTCATGGCGCACGTAAATGGGCGCGCCGAACAAGTCGATGGCGCGCTCGACGATGTCGATGGCTCGATCGACCCCGGCGCAGAATCCACGCGGATTGGCGAGAAGAATTTGCATCAGTGTTTCCGCCTTGAATCGAACAGTGCGTCCAGCAGGAGAAGCGCGGCGCCGACGGTGATCGCTGAATCCGCCACGTTGAATGCTGGAAAATACGCCCGATTCCAATGAAAGTGTATGAAATCGATGACATGACCCAGTCTGATCCGGTCGATCACGTTGCCGAGCGCGCCCCCGAGCACCAGGGCGAGGCCCGCGGCGAGCAGAACGCTGGCGGCGCGCGGCAGCCGGACCAGCCAGATGATGATGGCGATGCAGACGGACAACGCAAGTCCGATGAACACCCACCTCTGCCAGCCGGAGGCGGAGGCCAGGAAACTGAAGGCCGCGCCCACATTGTGCATGCGCGTAATATCGAGAACGGGCAGCACGCGGGTGAACTCGAATTCGCCGTAGTGGCGCGTGATGTAGGCCTTGGAGACTTGATCCAGCAGCACGATGAAGGCCGACAGCAGCAACCAGGCCGTGGCCCGGCTGCGATGCTCGACGATGGTCGCGTTTTCAACGGCGTTCATGCGAATTTACGCTCCTCACCCGGGCCTTCGACATTGACGACACAGCGTGCGCAAAGTTCCGGATGCCTGGGGTCGCTGCCCACGTCGCTTCGCAAATGCCAGCAGCGCACGCACTTCGGCTGCGTGCTGGGTGTGACTTCCATCCAGACTCCCTCCGCACTCGATGGAACCGCGCCGCCCGTGGGCGTATCGGTCGCTGCGAAGCGGGCCTGGCTGGTGATGAGAACGAACCGCAATTCGTCCTGCAGCGCCGCGAAGCGCGACGCGTGAGGCTCTGTCGCATAGAGGGTCACTTCGGCCTGGAGCGGGGCGCCGATCTCGCCCGCCGCGCGCAGCCGCTCCAGTTCGCGCGCGACATCGGCCTTGAGCGCGATGAGCGCCGGCCAGTCGAGCGCCGATTCACGTTCCGCCCCGGGCGGGAACTGATGCCAGGTGGTCAGGAACACGGAGGCCGCGGGAACGGCGGGAAGGAAGGTCCATGCCTCTTCCGCCGTGAAGCTCAAAATCGGCGCGAGCCAGCGCACCATGGCCGACGCGATATGGTACATCGCGGTTTGCGCGGACCGCCGCGGCCCGCTTTGCGCGCCCGTGGTGTAGAGCCGATCCTTGATGATGTCCAGGTAAAAGCCGCCGAGCTCGACCACGCAGAAATTGTGGATTTTCTGATAAATGTCGTGGAATTCGTAGTTGCGGTACGCCGTCACCACGGCGTTCTGCAACGCGAACGCCTGGGAGATGGCCCACTGATCGATGGCGACCAGTTCATGCCACGGCACCGCGTGTTGCGCCGGATCGAAGCCATGCATATTGCCCAGCAGAAAGCGCAACGTATTGCGCATGCGGCGGTACGAATCCGCCATGCGCTTCAAGATCTCGTCCGATACGCTCATTTCATTGGCATAGTCGGTGGCGGCGATCCAGAGCCGAACCACGTCGGCGCCCAAGGTGCTCGTCAACTTCTGCGGCACCAGGGTGTTGCCGATGGACTTCGACATCTTGCGGCCCTTCTCGTCCACCGTGAACCCATGCGTGAGCACTCCGCGATACGGAGCACGGCCGTGCATGGCCACCGAGGTGAGCAGCGATGAGTGGAACCAGCCGCGGTGCTGGTCCGAGCCCTCGAGATAGAGATCGGAGGGCGCGGTGATCTCGGGCCTCATGGCCGTCACGCAATGATGAGCCATTCCCGAGTCGAACCACACGTCCATGACGTCCGTGGCCTTGTCGTACTTCTCGGCATCCGTTCCTAACAGCGCTGCGGCATCCAGATCGAACCAGGCGTCGATGCCGTCACGCTCCACCTGCTTCGCGACCTCCTCGATCAATTCGCCGGTCCGCGGATGAAGTTCGCCGGAGACCTTGTCGACGAACAACGGAATGGGCACGCCCCAGGTCCGCTGACGCGAGACGCACCAGTCGGGGCGTCCGGCGATCATGCTGCTGATGCGCTGCTCTCCCCACGCCGGCATCCAGTCCACGTGCGAGATGGCCTCGAGCGCACCCTTGCGCAACCCCGCCTGATCCATGCTGATGAACCATTGCGGAGTGGCACGAAAAATCACCGGCGTCTTGTGGCGCCAGCAATGCGGATACGAATGATGATACGGTTCGCCTTTGAGCAGACGGCCGCGCTCGCGCAGAACCTCGATGATATGCGGGTTGGCGTCGAACACCTGTTCGCCGGCAAACAGTGGTGTCGACGGCAGAAATCGTCCGTCGCCCCCCACCGGATTCTCGATTTCCAGGTTATAGCGGCGGCCGGCGATGTAGTCGTCGAGTCCATGGCCGGGGGCGGTGTGCACCGCACCGGTTCCCGCATCAAGGGTCACATAGTCGCCCAGGATCACCGGCACCTGCCGCTCGTAGAATGGGTGCTGCAGCACGAGATTTTCGAGTGCCGCGCCCTTCGTTTCCGCGATCACCGTCCAAGCACCCACGGCGAGGGCGTGCATGACGGTCTTCACCAGTTCGGTCGCGAGCACGAGGCGCTCGATCCCGTTGCCCAGATTGAATTCAACCAGGGAATAATCGAACTGTGGGTGTACTGCCACGGCGCGGTTCGCGGGCAAGGTCCACGGCGTCGTGGTCCAGATGGCCACGGACGTGGGCACATTGTCGAACAACGCCATTTGGTCCGTCATCGCGAGGCCGATGCGCTCGGCCAGATCGTCGTGGTCCACGACTTCGAATCGAACGTATACGCTCGGCGAGGTCTTATCCTCGTACTCCACCTCCGCCTCGGCCAGGGCGGAGCGGCAGTTCATGCACCAATGCACCGGCTTGTAGCCCTTGTACAAATGTCCATTCTTGATGATGGCCGCGAAGCCGCGCAGTTGCTCGGCCTCGTAGCGCGGCATCATCGTCATGTATGGATGATCCCAGTCGCCAAATACCCCTAAGCGTTTGAAGTCGGCGCGCTGTCCATCCACCTGCTTGAGCGCATAGGCGCGGCAGGCAGCGCGGAACGCCTTGGCATCGATTTTCTGACCCACTCGTCCGTGCGTCTTCTCGACTTGCATCTCGATAGGCAGACCGTGGCAATCCCATCCGGGCACGTAGGGCGCGTCGTAACCGTCCAGCGTGCGCGACTTGACGATGATGTCCTTGAGCACCTTGTTGACGGCATGGCCCAAGTGAATGGTGCCGTTCGCGTACGGCGGCCCGTCCGTGAGCACGAACGCCGGCCGGCCCTTCGCAGCGGCGCGGATCTGATCGTACAGCCGAACGCGCTCCCACTCCTCGAGCATGCCCGGCTCGCGGTTGGCGAGATCGGCCTTCATCGGGAAACCCGTGTTCGGCAAATTGATCGTATTTTTGTAATCAGCCACTATCCACCTTCGACAAGAGGTCACGCGCCTGGGCCGCATCGACCTTCATTTGCACCTGCATTAAATCCACCGATTCGAACTTGAATTCATCGCGCAACTTCGCGATGAATTCGACTTCGATCGCGCGTCCGTAAAGATCGCCCTGAAAATCGAACACATGCACTTCCAGCAGAGGCTCTACTCCGTTCACGGTGGGCCGGGTGCCCAAGCTCGCGACACCATTCAAGGGCTGCACATCGATTCCATGCACACGCACCGCCAATATTCCCCACAACGGCGATTTGCGCCGCATGAGCCGCAGATTCGCGGTCGGAAAGCCCAGGGTTCGCCCGAGCCTTTTGCCGTGGGTCACGCGCCCGATCATGCGGTAGCGACGGCCCAGCAACCGGGCCGCTCCCGCGCAGTTCCCCGCATCGAGCCGCTCGCGGATGGCGGTGCTGCTCACGCGCACGCCGTCGACGATGAAGGCATCGACCTGTTCGACACCGAAACCGTGCGACTCGCCGGCCGCGCGCAGACTGTGAATCGTGCCCTCCGCCCCGGCGCCGTAGCGGAAATCATTGCCGACCACCACGTGACGCGCGTTCAATTCCGCGACGATCAACCGCTCGACGAAGCACTGCGGGGACATGGCGCGCATGTCATCGTCGAACCGCAGGGTCACCAACCGGTCGACTCCCAGGGCCGCGAGCGCCAGATACTTCTCCCGCCACCGCGTAAGCCGCGGCGGCGCGCCCGCGGGATCGATGAACTCCTTCGAACTGGGCTCGAACACCAACACGGCGGACGCGCAGCCCAATTCGGCGGCGCGTTTATTCAGCACGCGAATCATGTGCTGATGACCGAGATGCACCCCATCGTAGTTACCGACAGTCAGCACGCAGCCGCTGTCGGCGGGGCGGCGATCCGTGGCGCGGCCATCCACGGGCCGACCCGCTGCTTTCCCGAGATTGTGGAGTCCGCGCACTACTTTCATGGCGAAAACCAAAGATTATACTCAAGTTCTCCTAGCTCAAGTCGGCTGGTTTTGACCCTCTCATTGACAAGGGCAGGCGCCGTGCGCAAACTATGCGGCTCGTTTTAGGAGTCTTACGCTTGGCGAATACGAAATCTGCTGAAAAAGCTGCCCGACAATCGACCGTTCACCGCGCCCGCAATGACGCGCTGACCTCGCATCTGCGTACCGCCATCCGAAAGGCCACCGCGGCGCTGAAAGCCGGAAAACAGGAAGAAGCCACCGCCGCTCTGGCTCATGCCACGCCGATCATCGACAGCATGGTCAATAAGGGCATCATTCATCGCAACAAGGCCGCGCGCCATAAGAGCCGGCTGACGAAGCAAGTTCGGGCGCTGGCGAAATAACCTTCGTCCTCTGAATCGATGGCGCGTGCCGCACGCGCCGTAAAAAGCACCGGCGTCGAGCCGGTTTTTTTTGCCCCGAGGAAAGGGTCGCCGGCGGCAGAAGCTGCCGATTGGGCTCAACGTTTCCGCGGAAACGTCACCCGGCTGCCTGGCGGTCGCCGTCAGACCGCGCGACTCGCCTTGACAGCGGCCGCCTCATCAAGCTGATCGTCTGTCTCGGCGGCGCGTGGCACCCGTGGATGCTCCTCGAGATAGCGCATCACGGCTTGCTTGAGGTCATCGGTGCCCGCGCCGGTGGCGCCGGATATCAATAATACCGGTCCCTTCCACCGCAGCCGGCGAACGATGCCCTTCGCCCTGCGCTCGGCTTCCTTGGGCTCGAGTAGATCGATTTTATTGATGAGCAGCCATCGTTCCTTGCAGGCTAAATCGGCGGCAAATTTCTTGAGCTCGGCGACGATGGTGCGGGCGTCCTTGACCGGATCGGCGTCCGGATCCGGCGGCTCGATGTCGATCAAATGCAGCAGCACGCGGGTGCGCTGCAAGTGTTTGAGGAACCGGATACCCAGGCCGGCGCCGTCGGCTGCCCCCTCGATGAGTCCGGGAATATCGGCCATCACGAAACTACGTCCGAGGCCGGCCGTGACCACGCCCAGATTGGGGTACAGCGTGGTGAAAGGATAATCCGCCACCTTGGGCCGGGCCGAGGAGACCGCGCGAATCAGCGTGGACTTGCCGGCATTCGGCAGGCCCAAGAGACCCACGTCGGCTATCAGTTTCAGTTCCAGAGTGAGCTCGCGCTTCTCGCCGGGAAGCCCGAGACCCGCCTTGCGCGGCGTGCGGTTGGTGCTCGACTTGAAGCGGGTATTGCCCCAACCACCCTTCCCGCCCTTGGCCACCAGCAGGGTCTGGCCTTCTACGGTGAGATCGCCCAATTGCTCGCTCGTTTCGGCATCGGCAACCACCGTGCCGATGGGGATGGGGACATAGACATCGTCGCCGCCGTGGCCGGTGCAGTCGTTGCCGCTCCCGCCCTCGCCGTTCTGACCGCGGTATGTGCGGGAAATCCTGAAGTCGGCCAGCGTATTCATGCCCTCGACGGCTTTCAAGTAAACGCTGCCGCCGAGACCGCCATCGCCGCCGTCGGGACCGCCGAAGGGCGCGGATTTCTCGCGCCGGAAACTCACGCAGCCGCGACCGCCGTTACCGGCGTGCACTTTGAGTTTGGCTTCGTCGACGAACTTCATGATTGATTGGCTTTGAAAATCAAAAAGGGGGACAGGTGTTGGCCTGACCCCCTTTCACTTGTCCAACCGGCGAGCGCTCAGGCTCGCAATGACGGTTACTTCGAAACGACGTTGACGTACGTGTGCTGTTCCGCGCCCTTGACGCGAAACTCCACCGTACCGTGCGCCTTGGCGAACAAGGTGTGATCGGTGCCGATACCGACATTGACGCCGGGGCGATACACCGTACCGCGTTGACGAATCAGAATGTTGCCCGCGAGCACGTTCTCTCCGCCGAACTTCTTGACGCCCAACCGCTTCGAGTGCGAATCGCGGCCGTTGCGAGTACTGCCGCCAGCTTTCTTGTGTGCCATCTACTAAACTCCTGCCAAACTTTAAGCGACGATCGACGTGATCTTCACGTCGGTATAAGGCTGCCGGTGAGTCTTTTCACGCTTGTAGTGCTTACGTCGGCGAAACTTGACGATTCGGACCTTATCGCCCTTGCCATGGCTTTCGACTGTGGCGACGACCTTGGCGGTGCCCACGTACGGGGCTCCGATGGTAACCGAGGCGCCGGCGCCCACCAGCAGCACTTGATTGAATTCGACGCTGGCGCCCCGATCCGCATCGAGCTTCTCGATACGCACCACAGCACCTTCTTGGACGCGGTACTGTTTACCGCCTGTGGCAATCACGGCATACATGGTTTTCAACTCCAGTGGGCAGCCCGAAGGGTCTGCAAAAGAGCCGCGAATTGTACGGCGCCGCGGGCCGGAAATCAAACCGGCACCAGGGCTTAGCCCTCAGCGTCTCCCACAAGATGACGAGTTCTTAGGTAACATGCTCTATTCCACTGGGCAATTCATGAAACTACATCAGATTCGCGAACTGGTTA
>JAXDQI010000338.1:0-4724 GCA_034667965.1 Gammaproteobacteria bacterium | reverse complement strand
CGCGATCTGACTCGTATTTACGCGAAGGTGGGATCGAGAGCGCCTGACAACAATCTTCCTGCGGGACGCGCAGCAGACGGCCATCTTTTGTCCAGGTCCGGTCGAACCGCTCGACCACAAGGACGCGCCGCCCTGCAAAGTCCTTGATTTCGGACTGCGCGGACGGGAGGCCAAAGGCACGCACGAGCTCAAGACATAGATGCTCATTTTCAACGCTGTTCGACAAATCGATCCCAATGGGAAGCCGGCCAATCTGCGGCTTCAAAATGTGCGTCGTGGCTGTCGTGCCGTGGGGTATCTGCCATTGGTCTTTCCAAAACAGCAGAGCGGTTTTTTCCTGGGTCCCCGCAAGTGAAATCCTGAATTCTTGATCTTCGCCAATTCCAAGCGGATTGCGAGCCAGGTTCTTCACGAGGTCGGCAATTTCGTGGTCGGTGATCGGGCGAGCGTCTAACTGACCGGCGGCGCCGACGGCCGTTCCGCCGGGGATGAATTGAAGTGCGCCGACGCAATCCCGCCCGATCGCGGCCAGAAGGCTATAGGCGTCCGAGCCGCCAGCCTGGGTGTGTTCAGCGACGCGGCGCCGTATGTCGTCGTTGTCGGGAAGAAGATTTTCGAAGACAGCAATAACGGGATCACCAATGTACCGGTCTTCGCGCAGGGGGAGTGAGATCGACACTGGAATCGCGCTATCCCAATCGAGCCAGCTTTGATCGTATTGAAAATCGATCGCGCCGCTGCGTTTGCGGCGAAGCCGGCCGACCAATCGCGCGTTGAGATAGACATTCAAAGGCCCGTGGTTTGCTGAAGAACGCGCCATTAGAAGAGATCCTCGATCTGCTCGGTCGAGGCTTTCGTGCGTGGTTGGATGACGAGTTCAAGATTAAGGGCCGACAGGGCGTCGATGAGGACGCCCAGCTGTGTGCCGGTTGCGCCGCTCTCCAGCTTGGAAACGGTCGCCTGACGCGCATGCATCAGCTCGCCCAGACTACGCTGAGTGAGGTCTTTTTGGCGGCGGTAGCGGCGGATGGCGGCCCCTATCTGCCGGGCTGTTCTGGCTATCGTGTTCATATAGCTGTGATACGCGATTGCGTATAAATAGTAAATATACGCGTTTGCGTATTAAAAAATATTATTCGGGATCGCGTATAGATATCATTTATGCGCGTACGCGTATAATCTCCAAACTATAGTAGCAGGGGCAGGCGCTCACACGGTTGGGGCAGGCCCATGCATCAAGCACCTCCCGAATTTTCGGGCTCCCATCGCTCCGTGAATGAAGGCCGCGTCCGGCCTACGAGGCACACATGAAGAGTGGAAACAAAAAGGCCAAGGAGGCCGTCGCCGGATTTCGATCTCGATGCCTGGCGAGCAATTGCGGACGAAGAAGGGGGCCTTCGCCGCGTTCGGCCCGAAGAGATCGTGGCGGCCATCCAGGCTATCGGGCCCAAGGGCGACCCAAAAACTTCTCCGCGAACTCATGACTCACATACCTGCCGTGCGACCGCACCTCGATCAACGGCCACCCGGACTGGCGGCACCAATAGGTCTCTCGATAAACCTTGAAGAGCGCCCTCTTTGGGGAGTGGACTCGGCGCGCGCCACATGAGCCCGGCGTTGCCTTGTGCGGCGTCGATAACGCGTTAGCCCGCGCCGATATCGATAGGTAGGATTTGATCTTGTCGTGGAGGCGGGACTAGGCGCTGGTCCTAACGGCTTTCCCAATTTTTCTATGCACACATAGCGGTGCGGAGCATGCGACGGCGCTCGCACCGTTGCATTCGTGATAGCCTCGCTCCGGGCCGCCATTTGGCGGAAAGGGGCAGGCGATGAAAATCACGCTGGACATTTCCAAGCTGGTGGAAGAGGGCAAGCTCTCGGCCGCCGAGGCCGAGAGGCTGAAGGCGCTTGCCTCGCACGACACCGGCTCGCTCGGCATCAACATCTTGATCGGCTTCGGCGTCGTTGCCGTCGCCTCCGGTGCGGTGGCGCTGGTGCCGACGCCGCTGACGGCGGTGGTGCTGGGCGTCGGCTTGTTCGTCGTGGGCTGTGCCATCGTGCTCAACCGCGTGCAGCAATGGTCCGTGCTCGGCCAGATCTGCCTGGTGATCGGCGCGCTGATGTTTTCCGGCGGCGTGATCGCCTATGGCGACGGTTCGCTGTCGTCGATGCTCATCGTCACCGTGACGCTGGCGCTGGCTGCGGTGGCGGCGCGCTCGAGTCTATTGACGGCGCTGGCAGTGTTGGCGGCGTCGGCCTGTCTCGGCGCGCGCGCCGGCTACAGCCATGCCGTCTATTCGCTGGCGATCTTCGAGCCGACTTTGACCATCGTGCTGTTCTCGGCCTTGGCATGGGTGACCTACCAGGCTTCGAAACGATTGCCCGCCGACTATGAGCGCATCGCGCTGACGGCGTCGCGCACGTCCGTCGTGCTGGTCAATTTCGGCTTCTGGATCGGCTCGCTATGGGGCGATCCCTTGATCCTGCTGCGTGCGAGGAAAGGCTCGGTCTCCAGCGCCTTCCTCAACGACACCGTCATCTCCGATACGGTGTTTAGCATCGCCTGGGCGCTGGCGTTGATCGCGGCCGGGGTCTGGGCGGCGCGCGTGAACCGGCGCTGGCTGGTGAATATCGCCGCCGCCTTCGGCGCCATTCATTTCTATACGCAATGGTTTGAACGTCTCGGCGCCACGCCGGCGTCCGTCCTGCTCGGCGGGCTGGTGTTGCTGGCGATCGCACTGGCGCTGTGGACGTTCAATCGCCGCTCGGCCGTCGTCGCGGCGGCGTGACTTGTCGGGCGTCATGCGCGGCTTGACCCGCGCATCCCGCTTAGGAGAGTAAAATCGTGGCTTTCTAAGCGAGAAGGCCGGGTCTGGAACGAGCGATGCATGCGGCTTGGCTTCTTCGCGCTGAGCCAGTTGTCAGTTCTCCCCTCATCGGTTTCGAGCTTGATCGAAGTCGCGGCGGGTACCCTCGATTGCAGTGCGGTTGGTCTGAGCCCACGTCCAGAGCACATGCAAGGGCACGATCAGCGTTTTTCCGCGTTCGGTCAGCTCATAATCCACCCGGGGCGGATTGGTCGGGTAAACCGTTCGCGTGACGAGGCCATCGCGCTCCAGGCTCTTCAGCGTCAGCGTCAGCATGCGTTGCGAGACACCCTCGACCAGTTTGAAGATCTGGCTGTAACGCATCGGTCCATGCGCGAGCACGCCGACCACCACCACGGTCCACTTGTCGCCGATGCGCGCCAATATGTCCGCGAGCGCGCGGCGCGCCTCGTCGGAGTGGCCCCCTTTGCACACATCGATGTGCGTATCGCTCAAAATAGTGCCTCCTTGTGCAATTTTCGCCGAGATGCATCTTAGGGCAACGAACAAAATGTTCCTAGCGGTCATTCCGTAAGTGGATCTGACCGATATGGCGTTCGCACCTGCAAGCATCAAGGACACCAGATATGAAGCTCTTACACATCGATTCCAGCATTTTAGGCGGCCAGTCGGTCAGCCGGCAGCTTACGGCCAGTATTGTCGCCCACCTGAAGCAGACCACACCGGGTCTCGAGATCACCTACCGCGACCTGGCGATAGCGCCCGTCCCGCACCAGTCGCCGACCATCCAATTCGCCAAGATGAAGGCGCTGTACGAGGCCGGAGCGCTGCCCGGCCACGTCGGCGAAATGGTGGCTGCCGCCGTGCAGGGAGGAGCCAAGGTCGATGAATCGACGCAGGCTGAATTCGCCGCAACCAACGCCGTGCTCGACGAGTTCCTCGCGGCCGACATCGTCGTGCTGGGCGCTCCGATGTACAATTTCGGGATTCCCAGCCAGTTAAAGGCCTGGATCGATTGCCTTGCGGCGCCCGGCAAGACGTTCAGCTATAGCGCGACCGGCGTGGCAGGGCTCGCGGGCGGTAAGAAACTGATCATCGCCTCGTCCCGCGGCGGATTCTACACCGGCTCGTCTCCGATGGCCTTTATGGATCATCAGGAAACATTCCTGACGAGTTTCTTCGGGTTCATCGGCATCAGCGACGCCGCCTTCGTGCGTGCTGAAGGCGTCAACGTCGGACCCGAACAGCGCAAGGTCGCACTCGAAACCGCCCTGGCCGACGTCTCGGCCCTGAAGGCTGCCTGAAAACAAGGGGCGCCTGATCAAAGCCAGCTTTCGGTATTCGTGGAGTCCGCTTTGGGTCGTTCAATCAGCGCGCGGCCGTCGTCAGCGGCGTGACCTATCGATTGTCGTGCGCGGGCTTGACCCGCGCATCCCGCTAGGAAGGCACGGCCTTGCCATCCTAAGCGAGATGGCCGGGACAAGCCCGGCCATGACAACTACTATTAATGCCCGGTCGGATCGCCGCGGCGGCCGATCTCGTAGAGGAACCAGACGCGCTTCTCCGATTCGTCGATGTAATTCTCGAGCAGGCTCGCGGTCGCCACGTCGTTGTGCTCGTCGCAGACATCGTGCACCTCGCGCATCGCCGTGATGAAGCGCTGATTGTCGTCGCGCAATTCGGCGATCATGTCGCCGGGATCGACGTAGGTTGCATCGTTGTCGAGAATGCGCTGGTGGCGCGTGATGTCGCCGATCGAGCGCAGCGTGGGCTGCCCAACCTTGCGCACCCGCTCGGCCAGCACGTCGGTCATGGCGAAAAGCTGGTCGCCATGGTCGTCGAGCAGCAGGTGATAATCGCGGAAATGCGGTCCGCTGATGTGCCAATGGAAATTCT
>JAXDQI010000337.1:0-38278 GCA_034667965.1 Gammaproteobacteria bacterium | reverse complement strand
TTTCCAAAAACTTGCCGCCGCCGCCAAGAAGGATTGTCCGCTATCGAAAGCACTGGCCAGCGTGCCGGAGATCACGCTCAACGCGGTGCTGAAGAATTGAGGTTAGGCCGCCGGATGGCGTCGAGTATCTCCTCCACGAGTCTATATCCTCGGTATGCGAAGCCGGTATAGATTTGAATGAGATTCGCGCCGGCATGCAGGGTGGCCAATGCGTGATCGGCGCTCACGATGCCGCCGACTCCAATGATGGGAAAAGCCGGACCCAAAGCCGAACGCAATTGCCGGATGACGTCCAGGGACAAGGAATGCAGCGGGGCGCCGCTCAATCCGCCGCGTTGCGTGTCGGGCCAGTCGGCGCCGAGACTGCTGAGGTCCGTCGACGTATTGGTGGCGATCACGCCGTCCACCTCCAGCGAGCGCAGGGTGGAGGCGAGCGCCGTCACCTGCTCCGTGTCGAGGTTGGGCGCTATCTTGACGAGCACCGGCACTTGTTTTTCGTGTCTTTGCCGGAGTTCCAGGCGCTCCTTCAGCAGCGCGCCGACGATCCTCTCCAAGCCGTCGCGCCCCTGCAGTTCCCGGAGTCTCGCCGTGTTGGGCGACGAGACGTTGACGGCAATGTAATCGGCGTGAGCGTAGACCTTGCGTAGACAGGCGACGTAGTCGGCCTCGGCGCTCTCAATGGGAGTATCGAAGTTCTTGCCGATACTGACCCCGCGAACGCCCGGATAGCGGCTGCGCGCCAGTTGGGCGGCAAGGTGATCCACGCCCTGGTTGTTGAATCCCATGCGATTCACCAGGGCGCCGGTCGCCGGAATTCGGAACATCCTCGGCTTTGGGTTGCCCGGCTGCGGCCGCGGCGTCACCGTGCCCAGTTCGACGTGACTGAACCCCAGGGCGCCGAGCGCGTCGAGATAGTCTCCGTTCTTGTCGAATCCGGCCGCAAGCCCGAGCGGGTGCGCGAACTCCAATCCGAGGCAGCGCACCTTGAGGTCCGCCGGCACGTCCCGCGGCGGCCACAAGGGTTGGAGCAACCGCAACCCCGCGAGACCCATGTCATGCGCGCGTTCGGGGTCGATCCGCGACAGCAGCGGCAGCGAGCCCCGCGCGATCACGGACGCCACCAGCCGCTTCATCGCAGGATCGGCAGCGTGGCGATGAACGCGGCCAGGCTCGTTCCCAACCGCTGATGTTGGTCGGCATCGAGATGAACGCCGTCGACGGTGCTGGCGTCGGTCACGGCGCCGGCGTCGAAAAAGTGACAGCCGAGCTCGGCCGTAATTTCATCGTAGGCAGCGGCCAGCCCCTCCGATTTGGCCGCCGCGTTCTCGAATTTTGCGGCGATCGGGCCGCGCGGCGATACGATGGGTGGCGGGGCCACGACCAGGATGGGCGGGACGGGCATGCCCGGTTCGATCGGTGCTCGACGAATTGCATCGACGAGCGTGGCGATTCCCTGCGCGGCATGCCGCGCGGTGTGTGGGTGCATGGACTGAAAGTCATTGGTGCCGAGCATCAGAACGACGAGAGCCAGCGGCGAGTGAATTTCGATGCGTTGCGCAAGTCCGGCGAGCCCGTTGCGCCCGGGCTTGAAAGGGTCTTCCCATACGGTACGGCGGCCATTCAAACAATCTTCGACGACGCGTACCGGACGACCGGCCTCTCCGAGAGCGAGTTCCATGACGCCGGGCCAACGCGCTTCGAACGGCAGGCGCTTGCGCGTCATGGGGATGATTCCCCAGGTGAGAGAATCCGAGTAAACGAGGATGTGCTGCACGGCCGGACACTACTATACGTATTTCCACGTCGCCAGCGCTCCGAGGTAAAAACATGCTTCGGTGAGCGGTTGTACCGTGTTCATCAGAGTGGGTGACGGCGGCTGGGGCCGGCGATTCAGGAAGGCGGCGAGCCCGAGCCGCATGACGATGGCGGCAACGAGCGCCGCCAAGCCTGGTATGCCCAGCACGGTCGCAGGCACGAAACCTACCGCCAAAGCGAAGCCCAAATCCCCGCTCGATACGCGCGGCGAAATCTCCCTGCGCGCCGCCAATACCGACACCAGCAGACCGTGGCTGGCGGCCTGGCCACAGATCATGATCAATCCGAGTGCGAGATTCGCCGGCACCGAGAACGCCAGATTGGCGGCAGTCAGGGCCATCAATGCGTTGTACTTGATCAAGAGGACGAAGACATCCAACCATGCCGGCCGGAAATTGGCGATCGAATCCTCGCTCCCGCCTCCGCCGATGAGCGTGGTCGCAAACAGGGATAGAACGACGGCGACGCTGCTGGGCCAGAATTGTGCGGCGACCCAGTAGACGGCGCCGCCGATGACGCCCACGAGAATGCCCGCCACCGGCAGGTATCTCGCGGGTACGCGCTTCAAGGAACGCAGCGCCGATAATGCCGGGCGCCACGCCGCGCTCATGCGCGCTTGCGCCGTGCGGGCTGCGCCTGTCGTTGGCCCAGCGTCGCCTGCAGGTAATGGCCCGTGTAAGAGGCCTTGGTCGCCGCGATGTGCTCCGGCGTGCCCACCGCGATGATCCTGCCGCCGCCGTCGCCGCCTTCCGGCCCCAGGTCCACGACCCAATCCGCCGTCTTGATGACATCGAGGTTGTGCTCGATGACGATGATGGTGTTGCCCTCGTCGCGCAACCGGTGGAGCACCGCCAGCAGCTGCGCAATGTCGGCGAAGTGCAAGCCGGTGGTGGGCTCGTCGAGAATGTACAGGGTGCGGCCGGTGGCGCGCTTCGAGAGCTCCTTTGAAAGCTTGACGCGCTGCGCTTCACCGCCCGACAGCGTCGTCGCGCTTTGTCCCAGGCGAATATAGGCCAAGCCGACGTCGAGCAGCGTTTGCAGCTTGGGCTGCACGGTGGGTACCGCGGAGAAGAACGGCAGCGCATCCTCGACCGTCATGTCGAGGACCTCTTGAATGTTCTTTCCCTTGAAGCGGATTTCCAGGGTCTCCCGGTTGTAACGCTTGCCCTTGCATACGTCGCAGGGCACGTACACGTCGGCGAGGAAATGCATTTCCACTTTGATCACGCCGTCGCCCTGGCACGCTTCGCAGCGCCCGCCTTTGACGTTGAAGCTGAAGCGGCCGGCTTCGTAGCCGCGTGCGCGCGCTTCCGGAACCGCGGAATAGATCTCGCGTATGGGCGCAAACAGCCCGGTATACGTCGCGGGATTGGATCGCGGTGTGCGGCCGATCGGGCTCTGATCGATTTCGATCACCCGATCGATGTACTCGAGCCCCTCGATGCGGTCGAAATGCGCGGTTCCCGGCGATGCGTGGTTCAGCTGCGTGGCCACCGCCCGAAACAGAGTGTCGTTGATCAAAGTCGACTTGCCCGACCCCGACACGCCGGTGACGCAGGTCATCAAGCCGAGCGGAAACTCCGCGGTGACATTCTTGAGGTTGTTGGCGGTCGCGCCCGTCACACGCAGGAGACGCTTCGGATCCGGAGCGCGCCGGGTGCGCGGGATCTCGATGCGCATGCGGCCGCTCAGGTACTGACCCGTGATGGAATCAGGATGGGCGATGACTTCGGCGGCCGTGCCTTGCGCCACCACCCGGCCGCCATGTACGCCGGCCCCGGGACCCAGATCGACGACGTAGTCGGCCTGCCGGATCGCATCCTCATCGTGTTCGACCACGATGACCGTATTGCCGAGATCACGCAGATTCACCAGCGTGTCGAGCAGCCGTTGATTGTCGCGCTGGTGCAGGCCGATCGAGGGCTCATCGAGGATGTACATGACGCCGACCAGGCCCGAGCCGATCTGGCTCGCCAGCCGGATGCGCTGCGCCTCGCCGCCGGACAGCGTGTCGGCGCTGCGATTCAGCGTCAAATAGCCCAGTCCCACGTTCCCGAGGAAGCCGAGCCGGTCGCCGATCTCCTTGACGATCTTGACCGCAATTTCACCGCGCCAACCGGGCAGTTCGAGCGTCGAGAAAAACTCGATGGCGCGTTCCACGGATAAGGACGAGACCTCCGGCACGCTCCGGCCGGCGACGAACACATTGCGCGCCGCCCGGTTGAGCCGCGTTCCCCCGCATTCGGGGCAGGCGCGGGCGGAGCGGTATTTCGCCAATTCTTCCCGCACCGTCGCCGACTCGGTTTCCTTGTAGCGACGCTCGAGGTTCCTTACGATGCCTTCGAAGGTGTGCTTGCGCTTGAGCGTTCCACCCTTGCCGTCCAGATACTTGAATTCGATCTGTTCGTCATCGCTGCCGAACAACACAAGATTCCGTATCGTTTCCGGCAGGCTTTCGAACGGCGCCTCGATGTCGAACTTGGTGTGCCGTGCCAGGGACTGGATCAATTGAAAGTAATAGGCATTGCGGCGATCCCACCCGCGAACCGCTCCGCCCGCCAGCGACAAATGCGAATTGGCGACGATCTTCTCAGGATCGAAAAACTCCTGCGTCCCCAAGCCGTCGCAGGTGGGACAGGCGCCGATCGGACTGTTGAACGAGAATAGCCTGGGCTCCAATTCACTCAGCGAGTAGTTGCAGATGGGACAGGCGAACTTGTTCGAGAACACGAGCTCGGTCCGCGTCGCGTCGTCCATATACGCCACCCGCGCGACGCCCTGACCGAGACGCAGCGCGGTTTCGAAGGACTCCGCCAGGCGCTGGCCCAGGTCGGGGCGCACCTTGAAACGATCGACGATGGCTTCGACCGTGTGCTTGCGGCGCACGTCGAGCTTTGGGGCCTGGTCCAGTTCGAGCACCTTGCCGTCGATGCGGGCGCGCACGAAGCCGCCGGCCTGCAACTCATCGATCAGTTCGGCGTGTTCACCCTTGCGCTCCGCGATGGCGGGGGCGAGCAGCATCATCGCCGTGCCTTCCGGATGCTGTAGAACCGCATCGACCATCTGGCTGACGGTTTGCGCGGCGAGGTCGATGTGGTGATCGGGGCACCTCGGGGTTCCGGCCCGCGCGTACAGGAGGCGCAGATAGTCGTAAATCTCGGTGACGGTGCCGACGGTGGACCGCGGATTGTGCGACGTCGACTTCTGCTCGATGGAAATGGCGGGGGACAGCCCTTCGATGGTGTCGATGTCCGGTTTCTCCATCATCGAGAGGAACTGGCGGGCGTACGTCGACAAGGACTCCACATACCGTCGTTGGCCTTCGGCGTAAATGGTATCGAAGGCAAGCGAAGACTTGCCCGAGCCCGAGAGACCTGTGAACACGATCAGTTGATCGCGCGGCAGATCGAGGTCGATATTCTTGAGGTTGTGAGTCCGGGCGCCCCGGATGCGAATTTTTTGCATAACCAACTACTATACGCCCGGCGTCAAGCCCCTCCGGCCGGGTGCCGGCTGCCAGGTGGCGGTTCCGGTCGGCACGCATTTCTGGGTGAGCGCGCGGCCAGAGGCTGATATTGAGGTCGCCGGGCGCGTGTACAATATGCAGCATCCAACGAGTGGGGGTTTGTCATGGCGCGCGGTGTGAACAAGGTGATTTTGATTGGAACGCTTGGGGCGGACCCGGAAACCCGGTCCATGCCCAGCGGAATGACGGTCACGAACATTCGCATCGCCACCAACGAGTCTTGGAAAGACAAGGCCTCCGGGGCGCAACAGGAGCGGACCGAATGGCACAGCATCGCCTTTTTCGGCCGGCTGGGTGAAATCGCCGCCGAGTACCTGCGCAAGGGGTCGCAGGTGTTCGTCGAGGGCAAGCTGCGGACCCGCAAGTGGCAGGACAAGCAGGGAAACGACCGTTACACGACCGAAATCATCGCCGATAACATGCAGATGTTGGGTGGGCGGGCCGGTGGCGCCGGTGGCGCCGGCGGGTCGGGCGGTGAACGGGCCGGGGGCTCCAGCACGCCTCCCAAGGATGATTACGACCAATCGCCGGCGCCGGCGGGGGGCGGAAAGGAAGATTTCGACGACGATATTCCGTTCTAGCCGATGACCACCTTCGACCTGACCCCGCCCACTGATACACAGCGCCGCGAAATAACCGGCGGCCTCTCCGGAGACGAGCGCCGCGTGCTCCTGGAGCATGGCACCGAGGCCGCCTTCTGCGGCGTCTTTCTCGACAACAAGAAGGACGGCATCTATACGTGCCGCTTCTGCGGGTTGCCCCTGTTCCGGTCCAATGCCAAATTCGATTCCGGCACCGGCTGGCCGAGTTTCTTCAAGCCCATCGCTCCGTTGCACATCAAGCGCGTCCGGGACTCGAGCTACGGGATGGTCCGTGTCGAGGAGGTCTGCGCGCGCTGCGGCAGCCACTTGGGGCACGTGTTCCCAGACGGCCCGCGGCCCACCGGCGAGCGCCATTGCCTCAATTCGGTATCGCTCGGTTTCACGCCGGCCGGGGAAGCGCTTCCGGACGTCCTAAAGCGGGGCACGCCGGAAGGGGCACCCGACGACGCCGGGGATTGAAACAGCTTTAGAAGGCTCAGGCTCCTGGGTCCCTTCAATCGTCGGCCAGCTCTTGACCCGGAAACAGCGATTCGGTGAAGCCGAACTGGGTCAAATCCCGGATACGGAGCGGGTACAGGATGCCGTCCAGATGGTCCACCTCATGTTGGACCACGCGGGCATGAAAGTCGTTCACGCTTCGGTCGATCGGCTGGCCTTGGGCATCTACGCCCGTATATCGCAGTGCCCGGTACCGCGGGACCACCCCGCGCATGCCCGGCACCGAGAGACATCCTTCCCAACCGTCCTCCATCTCGTCGCCGAGGGGGGTCAATTGGGGGTTGATCAGCACGGTGTAGGGCACCGGAGCGGCGTCCGGGTAGCGAGGATTGTAGTCCATGCCAAAAATCACCACGCGCAGGCCCACGCCGATCTGCGGCGCGGCAAGTCCCGCCCCATCGAGGTCGCGCATCGTGTCCCGCATGTCCGCCAGAAGGTTTTCGAGCTCCGGGGTGCCGAATTCGCGTACCGGTTCGGCCACTGCCAGGAGCCGCGGGTCGCCCATCTTCAGAACTTCGCGTATTGCCATGATTGCTAGTATCTTAGCGGCCTTTTCCCAGTGAGCCTATGCCCGGTCTTCTCTACATCAAAACATTCGGTTGCCAAATGAACGAATACGATTCCAGCAAGATGCAGGACGTACTCGAGGCGACCCATGGCATGGCCCGCACCGACGATCCTGCGAAAGCCGACGTGCTCCTGGTCAATACCTGTTCCGTACGCGAAAAGGCGCAGGAAAAGGTCTTCTCCTTGTTGGGGGAATGGCGGCTGTTGAAACAGGAACGGCCGCATATAGTCATCGGCGTGGGCGGCTGCGTGGCCAGCCAGGAAGGCGACGGGATCACCGCGCGGGCGCCATTCGTCGACCTGGTATTCGGCCCTCAGACGCTGCATCGTCTTCCGGAGATGTTGAACGGTCTGCGCCGGTCGGGCCGATCGCAGATCGACATCAGTTTTCCGGAGATCGAAAAGTTCGACCGCTTGCCGGCGGCGCGAGCCGACAATCGGGCGACGGCGTTCGTCTCCATCATGGAAGGCTGCAGCAAGTACTGCACATTCTGCGTCGTGCCCTACACGCGAGGCGAAGAAATCAGCCGCCCATTCGAGCAGGTTCTGCAAGAGGTTCGCACGCTGGCGCTTCAGGGCGTGCGCGAAGTGACGCTGCTGGGACAGAATGTGAACGCGTATGCGGGCCCCATGGATGACGGAACACTCGCCGATCTCGCGACGCTGATCCATTTTGTCGCCGCCGTCGACGGCGTGGAACGCATCCGATTCACCACTTCTCATCCGCTCGACTTCAATGATAGTTTGATCGAAGCGTATGCCAACGTTCCGAAGCTCAATAATTTTTTGCACCTGCCGGTGCAGAGCGGTTCCGACCGCATCCTCGCCGCCATGAAGCGCGGACATACCGTACTCGAGTACAAGCAGAAGTTACGCAGGCTGAAGGCGGTGCGGCCGGACATCTGCATTTCGACCGACATCATCGTCGGCTTTCCCGGTGAGACCGAAGAGGATTTCATGTCGACGATGAATCTTATCGCCGATGTGGGCTTCGATCAGTCATTCAGCTTCCTCTACAGCCGCCGACCCGGAACCCCGGCGGCCAATTTACCCGACGAAGTGCCGCATGAGGTCAAGCAGAACCGGCTCGAAGTTCTGCAGGCGCGCCTGAACGCCCAGGCACGCGCGATTTCACAACGCATGGTCGGCAGCCGGCAACGGGTGCTGGTCGAGCGGCCCGCCAAGCGAAATCCGCAACAGCTAGCCGGCCGCACCGACAACAACCGCTGGGTCAATTTCGACGGTCCCGGCGAGGATCCGAAGCGGCTCATCAACCAGTTTGCCGACGTGGTGATCACGGAGGCGATGCCGAATTCACTGCGCGGCCGTCTCATGGAAGAAGCATTCTCGTGAATTCGGTACCCGTGACGCGCGATCTCGTGCTCGCGCCGATGGACAACATCCGATTGGTCGAACTGTGCGGACCGCTCGATCAGCATCTCCATCAGATCGAGGCACGGCTGGGCGTCGAAGTGAAAAGGCGCGGCAATCGCTTTCAGATCATCGGAATGCCGGCCGCCATCAAGAGCGCCGAAGCGGTGCTCCAGGATTTGTACACGCGTGCGCAGCGTGAACCGGTGGACTCGGAGCGCGTGCACATCGCGCTGCAGGCGCTGGGAATGGAGGCGCCGGGCAACCGGGGGCCGGCCAACCGGGGGCCGTCCGATTCAGGAACGGGTAACTCCGACGCGACCGCCGAATCCACCGACGAGCTCAAGGTTCGAACGGCGCGCGGCGCGGTGCGTGCGCGCGGCGCCAATCAGACCGAATATCTCACCAATGTCCGCACGCATGATCTGACCTTTGGCATTGGACCTGCGGGGACGGGCAAGACTTACCTCGCCGTGGCCTGCGCCGTGGAGGCGCTGCAGTCGGAAAGCGTTCGACGAATCATTCTGGTGCGTCCGGCAGTGGAGGCGGGCGAGCGGCTGGGTTTCCTTCCGGGGGACCTGTCGCAAAAGGTGGATCCGTATCTGCGGCCGATGTACGACGCCCTGTACGAGATGATGGGCTTCGAGCGCGTCGCCAAATTGATCGAGCGCAACGTCATCGAAGTGGCGCCGCTCGCCTTCATGCGCGGCCGTTCGCTCAACGATTCGTTCGTCATCCTCGACGAAGCGCAGAACACCACCAACGAGCAGATGAAGATGTTCCTCACGCGAATCGGATTCGGCTCCAAGGCCGTGGTGACAGGCGATATCACCCAGGTGGATTTGCCGAGCGCCAAACAATCCGGGCTGCGCACGGTCATCAATATTCTACGCGGTGTGCGCGGGATCGCCTTCACGATGTTCACCTCGCGGGACGTCGTGCGCCACCCGCTGGTGCAACGAATAGTACAGGCCTACGAAGCGAATACCCCCGACAACGGCGAGTAGGAAAGACAGGCTCCTAGCCATGCCGGAAAAACTCGAAATGGATGTGATCTTTGCGGCCCGGCGCCCGTGGGTCCCGCGCCGGACGCAGTTCGAGATCTGGGCGCGTGCGGCGCTGGCCGGAATCTCCCGCCCCAGCGTCCTCTCGGTTTTCGTGGTCGGCACGGCGCGCAGCCGAAGTCTGAATTCGCGATACCGGCGAAAGGACAAATCCACGAACGTGCTGTCCTTCAGCGGTGCCGGCCCCAGCCCCGACGGCCGCAACCATCTGGGTGAACTCGTGATTTGCGCGCCGGTGGTCGCGCGTGAGGCGCTCGCGCAGGGGAAAACACGCGAATCGCATTGGGCGCACATGACCGTCCATGGTGTGCTGCACCTTCTCGGTTTCGATCACCAGCGCGATGCCGAGGCGGCGAAAATGACCGCCAGGGAGATTCAAATCCTTGATCGGCTTGGTTTTTCAGACCCGTATGTCTGATCGAGTATCCTTGAAGGCCATGTCCGATCAGACTCCAGGAAGCACTGGCCGCTGGCTCAAGCGCATCACGCAGTCGATGTCCGGCGAGCCGCGCGATCTGGCCGAGCTCATCGAGGATCTCCGCGAGGCCAGCATTCGCGGTTTGTTCGACGGCGACGCATTGGTCATGCTGGAAGGCGTTCTGGCGGTTGCGGACATGCAGGTTCGCGACATCATGGTGCCGCGTTCGCAAATGGTCTTCGTCGAACGCGATGAGCCGCCGGATAAACTGGTGGCGCTGGTGGTCGAGTCGGGCCACTCCCGCTTCCCCGTCATCGGTGAAGACCGCGATCAAATTCTCGGCATTCTGCTCGCCAAGGACTTGCTGCGGCTGCAGACCGCCGGCGACGAACCGTTCGAGATACGCGAATACATGCGCCCCGTGGTCTTCGTTCCGGAAAGCAAACGGCTCAACGTGCTGCTCAAGGAGTTTCGCTTGAGCCACAATCACATCGCCATGGTGGTGGACGAATACGGCGGCGTGTGTGGTCTGGTGACCATCGAAGATGTCATCGAGCAGATCGTCGGCGAAATCGACGATGAACACGATGTCGAGGACGACCAGCCGATTCGGCGGGAGAGCGAGCGCGAATTCACCGTCCGTGCGCTCACGCCGATCGCGGATTTCAACGACTACTTCGGTACCGCATTTTCCGACGAGGAATACGACACCATCGGCGGATTGCTCATGCAGGAATTCGGCCGATTGCCGCGCCGCGGCGAGACCATCCAGGTGGGGGAATTGGAGTTCCGTGTCGTGCGCGCCGACCGGCGTCGAATCGATCTGCTGCGTGTCGTCACCCCTTCCGCCATAGAACCGCCGTCCGTCGACGAGTCGACTCCTTGAGCCTTGCATTGCGCGGCCCCGGTGCCGCCCTGCAGCGGCAAGCCGCATCGCGGCTGGTGGCTGCGTTTGCGGCCGGAGCGGCTCTGAATCTTGCGTTTGCGCCGTTGTCGTGGTGGCCGGTCGGCTTGATCGCGCCCGCTGTGTTGTTCGTGCTCATTCGAGGACTGCCCCCGCGCCGGGCCGCTTGGACCGGGGCTGCGTTCGGGGTGGGGCTTTTCGTGGCGGGTACCTACTGGTTGTACACCTGCCTGCACGTCTTCGGCCTGGTGCCCCTGTGGCTCACGGTGCTGCTGCAAGCGGCACTGGTGGCGATCATGGCGGCCTATACCGCCGTACTCTGCTTCGTGGCGAACCGCTTCTGGCTGAAGCCGGGAATGACGCGCGATTGGCTGGTTCTGCCGGGGCTCTGGGTATTGCTGGAATGGCTGCGAGGTTGGGCGCTCTCCGGTTTTCCGTGGCTGTCGCTGGGTTATGCGTTCATCGATTCGCCGCTCGCCGGATGGGCGCCAGTGCTCGGCGTTTACGGCGTGACATGGGCCGCCGCTCTTGCCGCGACCGGACTCGGCGCCTTGATCATGCCCGCGGTGCTCGCCGCGCGCCAACCAACCGCGGCCCGGCCGACCGTGGCCCGCGCAGTCGGGCTGGCGGTGATCGCCGCCGTGTTCGCGGCGCCGGCGCTCGCGGGGCGCTATCCGTGGACGCGTCCGGACGGTGCGAAGATCCCGATTGCCGCCGTGCAAGGCGCTGTCTCGCAGGACGAGAAATGGCAGATCAATAATCGCGACGCCACCATGGCACGCTATACAAAGCTCACGGATCAAGCATGGGGTGCGCGTCTGATCGTGTGGCCGGAATCCGCGTTGCCGGCGCTCGCCAACAACATTCCCGATTATTTGCAAAACCTGCGCACCGCGGGGCGCGCGCATGATGCCGACTTCGCGATCGGCCTCGTCAATTATGAACCGGCGACCAACCGATATTTCAACGGCCTGCTGGTCATGAACGAGGATGGCGACGGCTGGTACTACAAGCGTCATCTGGTGCCCTTCGGGGAGTACTTCCCAGTGCCGGGATTCGTGCGGTCGTGGATGCGGCTCATGAGCCTGCCGTACGACGACATTTCCGCAGGCTCGGAACATCAGCCGGCGCTTCACGCTGCTGGACAGAGCCTCGGCCTGACGATCTGTTATGAGGATGCCTTCGGCAGCAGTCAGCTCGACGTCCTGCGCGACGCCACCTTGCTCATCAACGTCACCAACAACGCTTGGTACGGCGACTCCACGGCACCGCACCAGCACCTGCAAATCTCGCGCATGCGCGCGCTGGAAGCCGGCCGGTTCCTGATTCGTGCGGCAAATGACGGCATCACCGCAGTCATCGACCCGCGCGGTGAGGTGGCGGCGAAATTACCGCAGTTCCAGGAGGCCGTGCTGCGCGCCGACGTGCAGCCGATGACGGGACTCACGCCTTATGCGCGATTCGGCAATTATCCCGTGGTTGCCGCGGCGCTGGGATTGCTCGCGTTGGCGTTCTGGCGGCGCCGCGCGGGCGGCTAGGCGGAGACGCGGGCGACCGGGGTTGAGCCCTCAGCGCCCAAGGTGTCGATCGAAGAATCGCACGATGACGTCATAGGACGCGCGCGATTCCGGCAACTCGGGGTCGCTGAAGAAGGAGTGCCACATGCCTTCGTACACGTGGAGCTCCGCGTCCACGCCGGCTTGCACCAGCAAGGCGTGGCTGCGTACTACCGAAGACAACGCGAAGTCGCGCGTTCCGCTGATGAGCAGCGTTGGCGGGAACTTCGCCAGCAGAGCGGCTGATGCGCCCGGAATTACCAGGGGATCGTGCGGGTCGGCCCCTTTGAAGTACGGGAGATCAACCAGCAGCAGAGGACGCTCGACAGGGCCCTGCCCCGAGAGTATCGGACCTACAAATGCCGAGTCTCCCCATGCCTCCACCAGTGAGGCGCAAAACGTGCCAATCGCGCCGGGCCCCGGCAATCCATGGCCATCTATCCAGGCAACCGACTGTGCGGTGAGGATGCCGCCCGCCGAACATCCGTAGATGCCGACGTTTTGTGGTTTGTAGCTCTTTAATAAGGCGGCATACACCGCCGCCACGTCTTCGCTGGCCGCCGGAAAGGTCGCTTCCGGGCCTTGCCGGTAGTCGACCGAGATGACTTTCAGTTTGCCGAGACTGGCAATTGGGATTGATTCCACCAAGCCGCCGCTGTGCGCACCCCACAAAAATGCGCCGCCGTGTAGATTGATCAGAACGCGCGCACGATTTTCCGAACTTACTCCGCCGACAGGCATCACGACATCTGTGGCGACGCCGGCGATTGTTTTCGTCGTAATGACGACTGGGTAGATCTTTCTCATTCGCTCGACACGGTCGGAATTGATCGCGTCGTAATAACGCCGGCTCGCAGCGATCGACCCACCCAGGCCGGGGGCCGGCGGCCGGGTTGCGTCTCGGACGAATTGCGTCCGTGCTTCCTCGGACGCGTAATGGGAAAACGGAATGTTCAATGGTCCGGTGGTGATATCAGCGGACGGGCTGACGGTGGTGGCCGGGGCGGCGAACGAGGACGCGCAAGCGAGTAAGCTCCAGACTAATAGAGAGAGCGGCTCCAGAGTTTGTCGTTTGATCATAGAATTCTCAGTTTTCAGAGACATAAGTGAAATTCTCCGCGGCGTCCGTGCTGCCTAATCGACCGTGCGCCGCGCCGCCACCCAGGTCTGGAATTCGGGATCTTCGAAGCGATAGGCGCCATGGTCGACGCGAGCCATGAGTTGCAACTTGGGGCCGGTGAGGCGCCGGATGGACGCTCTCGGCACGTTTGTCGTCACGTCGTCCGAACCCAACATCTGTTGCAGCTGCTTCAGTGCGGCGCCCCCGTAGAGATCCTGGATTCCGCGCGCGGCCAGCAGCAGCACGGCCCGATCGGGCCGGCTCAATTCCTTCCAGCTCTTCGCGTAGCTGGTGTCGTCGTGGACCCGAGTTTTGGTATACGCAAGAGCCTGTTCGGAACCCTGTGATTGGTACATGACGTAACGTTCAATATACCAGCGGAAGAATTCGGGGGTGTCTTTCAGGGCGGCATAGGCCTTCAAGGCATCCTCCAGCTTCAACGGATGCTTGGCGACCCTGGCCAGCTGCTTGACCATCGCGGCGACGAATTCACGGCCCAACAAGGGAAATGGCTCGACCGGAGCCCAGTTGTAGAAAGGCGCCGAGGCGCGCGAGAACATTTCGCGCAACGCCGCTTCCGAAGATCCCGCAAACAGTACTTTGATCGCCGGTTTGCGGATGTCCAATCCCGCGCGAAGCGCGTGTGCCAGCTTGAGGTGCTCGGGTGCGGCTAGCACCTGAGCCTCGTCGATGACCAAGAGCAGGCGCCTTTTGGTCTTGTCGGCCGCCTGCAGGGCGGCCTGAATCGCCGGGATCGCGAGCTTTTCCTTGTCGGCGAGTTCCACTTCGACCGTGCCTTCGATGCCGAGAGGCAATTTGCCGCCGCCCGTGAGTTTGGCTATCGGAGCATTCAAGTCCTCCCAGAATTTCCTGAGCCCCTTCGGCCGAGTCGCCAGCAGGATGGCAGTCGCCAGCGCCTGGCCGGGATGATCGGTGGCGTCCCAGAGATTGGTGTAAGCGGCCACGTATCCAGCGCGCACCGCGGCGGGCAGCAAGTCGTGCTTCAGGAATTCGCTCTTGCCCATGCGCCGGCGCGCGAACAGCCCGCGTGCCGCGGTCAGGCCGAGATCGAAGCCGGCCAGGTAGGATCGTGCAAGTTCGGGCCGCGCGAAGTGCCAGGGGTCAGTGAGGTCACTCATCCGACAGATTCTGACAGAGATCGGTCAATTGACAAATAGCTGTCGAAATTAGTCGGTTCCAGGCTCCTGGGCACCGCCGGCTCAATGAGCGCCGATGGCGGTGCTTTCGAGCAGGTCCCGATAGGTCTCGAGTTGCGGCGTGACCAGCCCCGCCACCTTGCCCTGGTCGTCCCACTGCCTGATTCTCACCGCGTCCTTGTAGTAACGCTCCTGCTCGAATCGCGCGATTTCGGCCGCCGACATCGGTCCGCCCTGCAGCTTCAGCGTGGCGACGGAGGCGGCGCTCAATCTCGAAAAATACTGCGCGTTCGTCGCGCAAAGATAGCGTTTGGCGGGCACGTGCAGGCGCACCGGTTCATACACCTGCGCCGGAAATCTCTCGGCCAGCCAGCCGCTGCCGACGTTCTCGTGCCGTGCGTCTTCGATCCAATCCTCGAGGTCGTCGGGCACGTCCACCACCAGGTGACCGACATCGTGCAGGAGCGCCGCCACGATCAACGGCGGCGGGGCCGCGGCGGTCCGGGCAAAGTACGCTGCCTGCAGCGCATGTTCGGCCATCGACACGCTCTCGCCGAAATAGGCGCCGATGCCGCGCCGGGCAAAAATCTCGATAATCTCATCGGTGACTGTCAAGGCGGCTCCTCAATCGTCATTCTACGGCGCAATAGGGCGGTCTCCGAATACACGCTGTCGCGGGTGAGATAACACCCGCGAAGATGGCGCGCGTGCCGTGCGGACGAAAAGGCCGTGCGCCCATGAAGAATTCGTTGGTTGTCGAAGAGCACGAGATCGCCGTCCCGGAGCGCGAATCTTAGCTGATGGCTCGGCTCCCGCAACAGTTCGGCGAAGCGGCGGTAGGCACGATAGAAGTCGGCGGCAGCCTGCCGTTCAATCCGCAGCGGCGCGATGGAACGGTTGTTGTAATGCACCGCACTGACCTCGCCGCGGCAGGACAGTTGAATCAAAGGGCGCTCCGCGTAGAGTTCGGCGTCCCGCGAACGATAGTGGAAGGGCACCGGCGTTCGCGTCAGGACATCGAACGCCTGAGGGTCGATCACCCGCAATTGATTGCCCAGTGCAAATCCGTCGGCGAACACGCTCTCGCCGCCGTCCGGCGAAGCCAACAGCGCATGCAATGCCTGGAAGCCCGGAACGGGCTCCCGGTACGGGTTGTCGGTGTGCAACCCCAGGCCGAGATCGGAGTAGGCCAAATTTTCAGGGCGAGGCACGGAACGGACATCGAACACCTGTCCGTAGTTTGTCTCGCACACCCGGCCGACCAGGGCCATCGCCTCGAGGATGGCGCTTTCCGTGGATGGGACTGCGCTCAAAAACGCGATTCCCGTCTGCAGCAGACGCGTGAGCCAGCCGAGTTTCACCGCGGAATCGCTGCGCAACTCCGCGAGCGATGCCCAGGCAAAATCATGCGAGGCCCGCATCCCGGCGCCGTCGAGCCAGGTGGTCGTAACGCGCTCAGGCCGCTCCGTGGAGTCACCCGCGGTCTGCGCCGTCAGCCAGGCAACCGCGAATGTCGCGGACGCGGTTTCCGATTCCCACTCAATGCGAACCGTGTCCCCGGCCAGGGTTGCGGACCGGATCAACGGCCGCGCCGGAAGGTCGGCGATGTCGACGAGTCGCTGGCCGCTATGCGGGTCGCGGTCCTGGAGCAGATTGTCGCGCAGCCACACCCCGGCAAATTCGGCCACGGCGCCGTCTGCCCATTCGATGGTCAGATGCTCCGGCGTCGATGCGATGCGCACAAGCTGCCTGATGCTGTTCACGAAGCTGCCCTCTCCGACGATGCCCGCTTGCTCAAGACAAAGAGGTAACCGGCGCCGAGCGCCGCCAAGGCGCTCACGGCGGACAGTGACACGAACACGCCTTGCCAACCAACGGCCACGGAAACACGGGCGACGCTGTCTCCGGCTACAACGGCGCCCAGATAGCCGACGCCGTCGATGATTCCAGAGGATGCGGCGGAGGCCCGCTTCCCCCCAAAATCCAGAGCAAACGCGCCGCCGAGGTAAGAATAAGGCCCCAAGAGGCAAAAGGCGATGGTGCCGATGGCGAGCAGAGGCAACAACGCGCCCGTGCGGCTCGAATGCATCGACATCAGTATCAGAAGCGCGGCGGCGGTGGTGCAGAGGCCGAGGAACAGCAGCAATGAACGGCCGTTCACGCCGATTCGGTCGCTCAGCCATCCCGTGGCAATCACGGAGACCGCGCCGACGGCCGGAAAGACCGCGCTCATGCCGGCGGCGTTGCTGGTGGTGTATCCCAGGTAATCCCGCAAATAGACCGGTGTCCAGGTATTGAACGTTTCACGAATGATCGTGCAGCCCAGCGATAGGAGGCAGACGAGTACGAAAGCCCGGCTGCGCAACAGCGGCATCAAGAGATCGCGCAGCCCTCCCGGCGCCTCCTCGGAGGCGGCGAAGAGATTGAGTGGATTGGTTTTCGCCGGCTCAAAACCGGCATCGAGACGCGACTCACGCAACAAAACGAAGTTGACGATGAACATGAGGCCGGCGGCTGCGGCCGCCAAGTAAAACAACGGGCGCCATCCGACACCGCGCTGGATCAGCACCCCCATCCACTGCCGCGCGGCGGCGTCGCCGACGAAAAAGCTGATGCTGAGGATGCCGATGATGGAGCCGTAGGACGAGAAGTCGAACCATTTCGAGGAAACCTTGATCAGTCCCGCCCACGCGACCGATTGGGTCAGCCGGTTTCCGATCCATGCGATGGTGAACACCGGCAGGAAGGAACCCGTGGCGAACATCAACGTGAAGATCGTGGCCCCGGAAAGGCCGATCAAGAAGCTCACCCGGCCGCCCCAGAAATCGCCCAAGCCTCCCAGGAACAGCTTGCCGAGCGCATAGGCGAGCACGCCCAGAGAGGTTATCGAACCCAGCCGGATCACCGCGTCGCCGTGGTCCACCCCGCGCAGTTTCAGCTCGTCGATGATGAGCGGCGCGCCGACCGACAGATCAGCGCGGCAAAAATACAATGCGGCATAACCTCCGAACATCAACGCGACGGTCAACGTTTGGCGATAGCGCAAGGACCGTTTGGATTTGTTATCGGTGTGCATTGCCGATCCTGGCACGAAACCTGCTTTCTTCAAAGTCAGGGCGACGAAGTCTGTCCCCATCGGTCGGGGTTTTGGCGCAACGAGGCCACGAATGCTTCAATTGAATGACATTAGCGATACTTCAGGCGGTCTGCGCTCCATCGAGCGGCAACAGACGGCCGTCACGGCGGCTGCCGGCGGCAACTCATTGCCGCCGTGGCGGCCGCGGCCATTCTTCAACGAGGAAACAACATGTCTTTGATCGCAACCGCGGCGGCCGCATCTGCGGCGTCTCCAACAGCCAGTTTATTCACTCACGGCCACAAGAAGGGCAGCCACGCCGGCTCCGCCAAGGACGGAACCACGGCCAGCTCGGCTCAAGCTCCCGCCACGACGCAGAGCCTGCTGAGCAGCCTGTTCGAGTCGATTCAACAGGTCATGGGGATCTCGATTACCGCGCCGACGCTGCCGGCATCCGCGACTGCGGCCGCCGGAGCGGTTACGGGTGCGGCCGGTGCGTCCGCCTCGGCCGTGAGTTCCACGACGACTCCGAGCGCCACCGCAGCTGCGTCGGCAGCCGAGGGCTCCGCGCAGGATGTGCAAAGTTTCCTGCATTCGCTGCTTCAGGCGCTCAAGGCCGATGGGTTGGGCGGAAGCAGCGGCGCGACGGCGAGCGCGGCCGGGGTGGGCACGGGCGCCGCCGTCGGTGCGGGCGCCACGTCCGGCACCGTCCGCTACGACGGGAGCCTCGTCTCGTCGCTGCAAACATTGATTCATCAAGTTGACTCGAACGGCCCAGCCACTGCGGCCACGTCGAATCTGAGCACGTCGTTCAACAAACTCATTCAGTCAGGAAGCGGCGGCGCGGGCGTTGCGGACGCGGGTTCAGGCACAGCCTCGCAAGCCTCATTGCAAAATTTTCTCAGCAACTTGTTGCAGAACGTGCAGAGCAGCGGGGTCCATTCCATCAGCGCGATTGGTGGCAACGTGAACGCCAAGGTCTGAAGTGTACGCGCGGCGGCGGTCTGCGCAATTGACGTTCAAGGTCCACCCGGCTAGTCTGCGCGGGCCGGAAAAACATTGTGAACGCCGCCAAGAGACTACCAACGTTGTATATCCCGCATGGCGGTGGTCCGTGTTTTTTCATGGAACCTCCTCCGGCGTATCCGCATATGTGGGACGGTCTTGCGGCATACCTTCGCAGCATCGACGGCACCTTGGGTTCGCGACCAAAAGCCGTGGTTGTCATTTCGGGGCATTGGGAGGCTCCCGAACCTACTCTCAACATCGCCGAGAAACCCAACCTGCTGTTCGACTACTACGGGTTTCCGGAGCATACCTACCGGTTGAAATATCCCGTATCCGGCGCGCCCGACCTCGCACAGCGAGTGCGCGATTTGTTGGCGGACGCCGGATTCGACTCTGCGGTCGACGGCAAGCGCGGGCTTGACCACGGTGTCTTCGTCCCGTTCCTGTTGATCTACCCGCACGCGGACGTGCCCATGCTTCAGTTGTCGCTGCAGAGGAGCCTGGATCCCGCGCTGCATCTGCGGATCGGCAAAGCACTGGCGCCCCTGCGGGAGCGCGGCGTACTCATCGTCGGAAGCGGGATGAGCTACCACAACCTGGCCGCGATGTTCTCGGGGCGCGGCGCCGAAGCGGCCGCATCCTTCGATTCTTGGCTGCACGACGCCGTCCAAGATCCCGGCGGACGCGATGCGAAGCTCGCTGCGTGGCGCAATGCGCCGGGCGGACGCGAATCGCATCCGCGTGAAGAGCATCTGATTCCCCTCATGGTCGCCGCCGGTGCGGCGGATGGGGACGCGGGCGTGCGCACTTTCAGCGAATCCATCGCCGGCAAGGCGTTGTCAGGTTTCCAATTTGGGTGAGGAATATCGAATGAAGCGAGCCGTGTTGTGGTGGGTGACTGCGGCGCTGACGTCCGCCTTGGGCTGCGCCGCGGGTGCGCGGGCGACCGCGTTGCCGGAGACGACCGCGCCGGCGGCGTCCACGGCGAATGCCGGTTCGCATACCGTCGTTCTGCGTGCCCAATCTCTCATCGACGGCACGAGTGCGCAGCCGCGCCGCCACGTCGACATCGTCATTCGCGGGAATCGCATCGTGGAGATTTCCGAGACCGGCTCCCGCCCGGTCCCGCAAGGCGCCGATGTGGTCGATCTGGGTTCGCTCACCGTCCTTCCCGGGCTCATCGACACTCACACGCATATCTTCCTTCAGGGGGAAGATCCGAATGCAGGCGGCTACGACGTGCAGCTGCTGAAATTTCCCGCCGCGTACCGGGTGGCCCGCGCCATCGTGTCCGCACGGCGCGCGCTCGAGCAGGGATTCACGACCATTCGCGACATGGAGACCGAAGGTGCGGGCTACGGAGACGTGGGCGTCAAACAGGCCATCGACGAGCGCCTGGTGCCGGGCCCCCGGATGTGGGTGTCGACGGTTTCGATCTCATCGACCGGCGGCTATCCGCTCGAAGGCTACGCACCGGAAATCACCGTGCCCAAGGGATCGCAACTCATCGATGGTCCGGTCGAGTCGCGGAAGGCCGCCCGTCAACAGTTGGATCATGGCGCCGACTGGATCAAGGTGTACATGACGCACCGTTCCTGGCTCGATGGCAACGGCAACCTCGTCTCGCAGCCCACGCTGACGCTCGAAGAGTTGAAGGCCATCGTCGACGAGACTCATGGATGGGGAAAGAAGGTGGCGTGCCACGCCTACAACGGTGCCGGATTGCAGCGCTCCCTGGATGGCGGCTGCGATTCGATCGAGCATGGCCTCGAGATCACCGATGCGCAAATCGCTCAAATGGTGAAGCAAGGGACGTGGTATGTGCCCACCTTGCAGGTCTACTACACGGATTGGGATCCGGCCGATACCGATTCGGGAAAGCGGGACCGCAAGCGGGTTGCCGTCCATGGGGTCTCGTTCACCAAGGCGCTGCGGGCCGGCGTCAAGATCGCATTCGGCACGGATGTCGGCGGTTTCGCATGGTCCCAGCCGATTGCGCAAGAGTTCTCCCGCGAAGTGGAGTTCGGCATGACCCCCATGCAAGCGATTCAGTCGGCCACGTCGCGGGCCGCGGAACTGCTGGGACAGCGGGGCGATGTGGGCGTGATCGCGCCCGGCGCCTTTGCCGATGTGATCGCCGTCGCCGGCGATCCGCTCGCGGATGTGGGCGCGCTCCAGAACGTACAATTCGTCATGAAGGACGGCGTGGTGTTCAAGTCAGCCGTTGGGACGGGACGCGCACCTTAAGCTCGCCTTCCAATCAGCGGATCGGCGCACAGTTGGTGCGCCCCTGCATCACGCAGTCCTGAACCTTCGACATATCTCGCAGCACGTGGACGAGGAACAATCCAACCATCACCAGCAGCACGACGACGATCAATCCAATCGCGGCCGTGCGCCGTGGATCGGGAGGCCGCGGTCCGCCCGGCTTGTTTTGTGTGGGAGCGAATCTCTGCACCCGGCTTTTCTACCATTGCGTCGACGTTCTTGCCAGCCCCGAACGCTGTAGACTAGCGGCTCTTCCACGCAACGATCGCTCATGAGCTCCGGCACCGGACCGAAATCTCCCCGCACCGAACGGCTCAACACCAAGGCCGCGGGTATCATCGGTCTCGCTGTGATGTGCAGCCGCGTTCTGGGCCTGGTGCGCGAGCAGGTTTGCGCGGCCTTGTTCGGGGGCGGGGGCGCGATGGACGCGTTTACCGCGGCGTTTCGCATTCCGAATCTGTTGCGCGACCTGTTCGCCGAAGGGGCGCTTTCGACGGCGTTCGTGACGACGTTCAGCAAGACCATCGCCCGCAGCGGCGATGCCGCCGCCTGGCGGCTGGCGAACAAGGTGGCGACCTTGACTCTCATCGTCCTCGGTTCGATATGCGTCGCCGGCATGGTGTTTTCGTCGCAACTCGTCGGACTGCTGGCCCCCGGATTCGACCCGGAGAAGGCGGCACTCACCGCACAGCTCACCCGGATCATGTTCCCGTTCATCGTCATGGTATCCATGGCCGCACTGGTCATGGGAATGCTGAACGCGAAGAGCGTCTTCGGAATCCCCGCCATGGCGTCGAGTTTCTTCAATATTGGGTCCATCGTCGGTGGTGTGACCCTGGGCGCATGGATCGATCCTGATTTCGGGCCACGGGCGTTGATCGGCCTCGCGATCGGCACCCTGATCGGCGGAGCGTTGCAGTTCGCCGTGCAAATCCCTCCGCTCTCGGGACTTGGCTTCAGGTATTCGCCGGACTTCCGTTGGCGCGATCCGGGGGTCAACTCGATCTTGATGTTGATGGGACCGTCGGTCATCGCGGCAAGCACCACTCAATTCAACGTTTTGGTCAATTCGATGTTTGCCTCGACTCTGGGCGACGGCGCCATTTTCTGGCTGGCGATCGCATTCAGGCTGATGCAATTGCCGCTGGGCCTGTTCGGCGTGGCGCTCGGCACGGTCACGCTGCCGCTATTGTCGAGGCTGGTGGTTGCCGGCCAGATGATCGGCTTTCGCGCCGAACTCGCCCGCGCCATGCGGTTGATGTTCTTGTTGACCGTACCCTCGACCATCGGTCTCATGATGCTGGCCGAACCCATCATTTCGGTGCTGTACCAGCATGGCCGCTTCGGCGCCAACGAGGCGGCCCAGGCCGGCGGCGCGCTGCGTTTCTATGCCATCGGACTTGCGGGTTACGCGGCGCTCAAAGTGCTCGTGAATGCGTTCTATGCACTCGACAGGCGCAAAACTCCGATGTTCGTGAGTTTCCTGGCCGTCGGGCTCAATCTGCTGTTCAACTGGGTTTTTACCTTCCGGCTGCACTGGGGACACCTTGGGCTTGCGTTCTCCACCGGATGCGTGGCGACGACGAATTTTGTCGTGCTCTACATACTGATGTATCGGCACCTCGGCGGCCTCGAAACGCGGCGCATGGCCATTCTACTGGGAAAGGCGGCGGTTGCCGGGGCGGCTCTGGCGGCGGTGTGTGCTGCTTCGACTCACTGGCTGCTGTCCGACTGGGCGACACAGCCGTTCCTGCGCAAGACCGCCGCCCTGTTCGCGACCATGACCGTGGGTGGTGTGGTGTTTTTGGGAGTCGCGGCGGCGCTCCGGATCGAGGAAGTCAATGAAGTCATCGGTGCGGTCAAGCGGCGTCTCGGGAGGCCGCGCTGATCGTCGCGTCAGCGTCAGAGCGGGGCGCCTGCCGCCGGGACTTCGACAACCGCATGGGATGGGATGACCACCGGCTTTTTCGGGTCGGCCGGCGGCTCGATCCCGAGTAGGTAGGCGTCCAGAACCTTGCGCGCGATAGGAGCGGCGGCGGATGCGCCGAAGCCGCCGTTTTCCACCAATACCGAAATGGCTATCTTAGGATCGTCGGCCGGCGCGTAGGCAATGAACCAGGCGTGATCGCGCCTTCTTTCTTCCAGGATTTTCGCGCGCGTATTTTCGTTTTGCTTGATCGTGAAGACTTGGGCCGTGCCGGTTTTGCCGGCGATTTTATATTTTGCGTTGAGTCCGGAGGCGTAGGCGGTGCCGCCGGGCCCCGTCGCCCCGACCATGCCGTCATAAACGACGTCCCACTGCTCCGCCGTGGCGATGTCGATCGGCTTCGTCAGCCGCGGATTTCGCGGCACGACGGTGTTCGAGCCGGCCGCGCGCATCGCGGATACCAAGCGCGGCGTTGCGATGATCCGGCCCCGCTCGGCAATTTCGGCCGCGAAGTGCGCCTGCTGCAACGGGGTGACCGTGATCGCACCCTGGCCGATGCCCATGCTGATGGTCTCTCCGCCAAACCACACTTGATCGGCGGGGCGCTTGAAGGCACGACGTTTCCATTCCGGCGACGCATAGAGCCCCGCCTTCTCGCCCGGAATATCAATGCCCGTCAATGCGCCATAGCCGAAGGCCTTCATGAATTCGGCCATCCTGTCGATGCCCAGCCGCTCGGCGACGCGGTAGAAATAGACGTCGCAGGATTGCGCGATAGCCTGGCGCATATTCAAGAAGCCGTGCTTCTTGTCGTCGCGATATTGATGACTGCTGCCGGGCAAGCTGAAGAAGCCGCCGCAGAATTGGGGCTGTTGCGGCGACAGAATGTTGTACTTGAGCGCAGCCAAGGCATACAGCGGCTTGACAGTCGAACCCGGCGGGTAGGCCCCGCGCAAGGCGCGATTCAACAACGGGATGTCGATGTCGTTTTGCAGAACACCGTACTGAGCCACCGATAGTCCACGGACGAAGCCGTTGGGATCGAAGCCGGGCATGCTGGCCAGGGCAATCACATCGCCGGTTTTCGGATCGAGGGCGACGACGGAGCCGCGTTTGCCGGCGAGCGCCTCTTCCGCCACCTTCTGCACCCGGATGTCCAACCCGAGGATCAGATCGTCGCCCGCCACGGGCGGCCGAACGTCCAGATGCGGCGTGAAGTCTCCTTGCTTGTCCACCGGTCGGCCCGCCGCGTTGACCAGGATCTCCCGGGACCCGCGTTTGCCGTGCAGTTGCTGCTCGTAGGCAGCTTCCACTCCGAGCTTGCCGATGAGGCTGGTGCCGGCGTACTCATCGCTGTCGATCTGCTTCAGGTCTTGTTCATTGATGGCGCTGACGTACCCGATGGCGTGGACCGCCATCGTCCCGAGCGGGTAGTGCCGGGCCAACCGTGTCCGGATATCCACGCCCGAGAATTGGTAGCGGTGCACGGCGAAGAGCGCCATTTCTTCCTCGGTCAGCTGCAGCTTGATGGGCACACTCTCGTAGACTTTGTGCAGCAGCACGGTGCGCCTGATGTTGCTGACCTCCTCGGGGCGGAGCAATCCGATGCCGACCAGCGAGGCCAGAGTGGCATCCAGGGATTTGGTGTCGCCGACCTGTTCCCGAACGAGTTCGATCTGGAACGCCGGGAGATTGTCGGCGAGCACAACGCCGTGACGGTCGAGGATCAGCCCGCGGCTCGGCGGTATGGGCTCCGTTCGGATCCGATTGCCCTGGGAGAGATTCGAGTAATAGTCGTGTCTCAACACCTGCAAATAGAACAGCCGCGTGCCGACGACGATCAGCAAGGCTGCCGCGAGGAGGCCGGCGATCACGCTCCGCACCGCAAACAAGCGGTTTTCAGCGAAATAATTCTTGATCCGGCTCTGGCGGCTTCTCACCATACCGGCTGTGCCTGGCAATACAACATGGCTCCAATCATCGCATGCGGCCGGCGGCGCGGTCGCCGCTGCAGTTCAAATTTTTACCCGTGAACGGAACGCTCGGAAGGCGAGAATGAGCATGACCACGGCGCATAGGCAGGGAAACCAGCTGCCCCATGCCACGAACAGAGTGTGGCCGCCCTGCATTTTAGGCGCCGCGACCAGCAGGCCGTCGGACCCACGAGGTTGGCGATAGGGGTCGTCGGCGTAGGTTTTCTCGAGCACCCGGCCATTCGGATCGATCAGCGCTGAGATCCCGGAATTGACCGACCTTGCGAGGGCAACCCGCAGTTCGATGGTGGCGAACACGGATAGCGCAAGATGTTCCCACGGCTCGGTTTTCGCGCCGAACCATTGGTCGCTGGTCAGGTTCACCAGAATGTCGGGATGCAGTTTCCCCACATCGCTGATGTACCCGGGGAGAAGATCTTCGTAGCAAATCAGGGGTCCGATGAGCCAGGTCCGGCCGTCGCCGGCTTTGAGCGGCATGATTCCCGGCCCCGCTCCGGCCTTGAACCTGCCGGTGCCTGCCGGAAGCAGATTCCGCAACCAGGGGAACAGATCGATTCCCGGAATGTATTCGCCGAAAGCCAACAATCTGACCTTATCGTAGCGGCCCGTCGCCTGCCCGGTCCGATCGAGCAGCAGGGCCGAATTGAATGCCTCGTCCTGACCGGACTCGAACGTGTTGGCTCCTAGGATGACCGGAGTATCGATGCCGCGGCGGATCATCGCCGGTGAGTCGGGAGGAAAGTCGACGCTGAAATCCCGTGGCAGAGCCACCGGGTAGCTTCCTTCGCTCCACACCACCATCTCTGCGCCCGAACGCACGAGGCGCCGGGATTGCTCCTGCAGCGCCGACAATTCCCGCAGTGCTTCCTCGCGCGAAAATTCGCCGTCGGCGGTGTAGGCGAAGTTCGGCTGCACCAGACCGATGTTGAGGCGCGGCGCGTGCGCGATGAGATCGTCCACCTGCCGCATGCGGACGGCGCCGAAACCCAAGGCTGCGGCCAGCACCACGGCGGCCGCGATCGCGGAACGCGCCGCCGCGCGATCTTTGGACAGCACATCATAGAGCGCGCCATTGACCATCATGAGCAGTGCGGTGACTCCGAAGGGGCCGGTGAGTTCGGCGATCTGAATCACCAGGGGATGCCAGGCCTGCGTGATCCACTGGCCGCACGGAAAAATCTGCGGCACGATGAACTCGCACGCCGCCATGCCGAGGGGAGCGAGCAGGACCATGGGAGCGCGGCGGCCGTTGCCGACGCGGCCGGGCCCCCAGCCGCGGCGAATCGCATAGACCATGCCGGTAAAGAGCAGAAAAATAATCCCGCGGGTGGCGCAAAACAGCAGGAATACCAGGGCCGCGGCGATCCATGGGAAATCGGTGAAGCGCTGTGTGGTGTCGATGAGCCAATAAAAGCCGCCCGCCGTCTCCACGATTCCGGCCCACCACCCCAACAAAAGCGCTCCGGTAAGACTGGGTGCCCGGTCGATTGCAAGCAGCATGGGGACCGCGGCCACCCACGCCAGCGCCGATAAATCGAAGGGCGTACACGCCAAAAACCACAGGCAGCCGCTGGCCGTGACCAGCCCAAAGCCGACGGTTCGATTCGATGCGTTCATGGTGGCCGGCAAGCATACCCTCAACGGGAAGCTGGAGCCTGTCTGAGTATTTCCCGGTTCGCGGCCGTTCGGCATCTCGGGTATTCTCGCCTGCCTATGCAAGAACGATACGAGCCTTCCGCCGTCGAGGCGGACGCACAGCACTATTGGGACGAGCAACGCTGTTTCGAGGCCACGGAGGACCCTGCCCGCGACAAATACTACTGCTTGTCGATGTTTCCCTATCCGAGCGGCCGTCTGCACATGGGCCACGTGCGGAATTACACCATCGGCGACGTGCTCTCCCGATTCATGCGCATGAACGGGAAAAACGTTCTGCAGCCCATGGGCTGGGACGCGTTCGGCCTGCCGGCGGAAAACGCGGCGATGGCGAACGGCGTGCCGCCGGCGAAATGGACATTCGACAACATCGCGCACATGAAGACGCAGCTCAAATCGCTGGGGTTCGCCCTGGATTGGAGCCGCGAACTGACCACATGCGACCCCAAGTACTATCGCTGGAATCAATGGTTGTTCCTGCGGATGTTGGAGAAGGGCATCGCCTATCAGAAAACCGGCGTCGTGAATTGGGATCCGGTCGACAAGACGGTGCTCGCCAACGAGCAGGTGATCGATGGTCGAGGCTGGCGGACCGGCGCATTGGTCGAGAAGCGCGAGATTCCGATGTACTACCTCAAGATCACGGCCTACGCCGAAGATCTGCTGCGCGCCCTGGATGGAATGCAGGGCTGGCCCGAGCGCGTGCGCACCATGCAGGCCAATTGGATCGGCAAGAGCCAGGGCGTCCGGATCGGATTCCCCTACGACGCCGGGAGTCTCAAAGGCGTGATGCATGCGTTCACGACCCGCCCCGACACCATCATGGGCGTGACGTTTTGCGCAGTGGCGGCGGAGCATCCGCTCGCGGCTCACGCGGCGCGCGCCAACCCCGCACTCGCCGCCTTCATCGAGGAGTGTAAGCGCGGTCCCGCGATCGAAGCGGAGCTCGCGACGCAGGAGAAGAAGGGGATGCCGACGGGGCTCGCGGTGCGGCATCCGATAACCCAAGATGCGGTGCCGGTGTGGGTGGGCAACTATGTGCTCATGAGTTACGGCGAGGGCGCGGTCATGGGCGTGCCGGCGCATGATGAAAGGGATTTCGAATTTGCAAAGAAATACCATCTGCCGATCAGCCCCGTCATCGAAGTCCCGGGCCGTGCGTATTCTCTCGACGCCTGGGCGCCGTGGTACGCCGATCACGGCCGTTGCATCAATTCGGGCCCTTACGACGGATTGGAATTCGACGCCGCCCTCGATGCGATCGCGGCGGACCTTGGCAAGCTTGGTCTTGGCGAGAAGCAGACCACGTGGCGGCTTCGCGACTGGGGGATTTCGCGGCAACGCTATTGGGGTTGCCCCATACCGGTAGTCCATTGCGCGAGCTGCGGCACCGTGCCGGTGCGGGACGCCGACCTGCCGGTGTTGCTGCCCGACGACCTCGTGCCGGACGGAAGCGGCAACCCATTGCTGAAGGACGAGAAATTCCTGGTCACGAGCTGTCCGGGGTGCGGTGGTGCGGCGCGCCGGGAAACCGACACCATGGATACCTTCGTGGATTCGTCCTGGTATTTCCTGCGCTTCGCGTGCAGCGACAACGGTCAGGCCATGCTGGATGAACGGGTCCGGTATTGGTTGCCCGTGGATCAATACATCGGCGGCATCGAGCATGCGATCCTGCATCTGCTCTACGCGCGCTTCTGGACGCGTGTGGTCAATGAATTGGGAGCGGTCGGATTCAGGGAACCTTTCGCGAACTTGTTCACGCAGGGCATGGTGCTCAACGAAGTTTTCTTCCGCAAACCCGATGCCGGGCGCATCGAGTATTTCAATCCGGCGGACGTCGAGATCCGCGTCGACAAGGACACGGCGCAACGCGTCGCGGTGCTGCGGGCCGACGGCACGGAGGTCGAGTCCGGCGGCGTGGTGACCATGTCGAAGTCGAAGAATAACGGCGTCGACCCGCAGGCACTGGTCGACGAGTTCGGTGCGGACACCGCGCGCCTGTTCACGATGTTCGCCGCGCCCCCCGAACAGACCCTCGAATGGTCCGATGAGGGAGTGCAGGGCGCGTATCGATTCATCAAGCGCCTGTGGAAGGCGGTCCATGAGCACGTGGCGTCGGGCCCGGCCGACCCGCTCGACAAGGGCTCCTTGAACGATGCGCAACGCGCCCTGCGGCGGCAGGCGCATCAGACCCTGGCCAAGGTTACCGACGACATCGGCCGCCGCCGCACCTTCAACACGGCGATCGCATCGGTCATGGAGCTTCTGAACTCCGTTGCAAAGTATCCGCAGAGTTCGGCGCCGGATCGGAGCGTGATCCAGGAGGCACTCGACATCGCCGTCTTGGCGCTGTCGCCCATCGTTCCGCACGTCACCCACGCCCTGTGGCGCGAATTGGGGCACACCACGGCACTGATCGACGAACCCTGGATGTCGGTCGATGCGGCCGCGTTGCAAACGTCAACGATCGAGCTGGTGGTGCAGGTGAACGGCAAGCTTCGCGCCCGCATCTGCGTTGCGGCCGACGCGGACGACGGCGCCGCGCGCGAAGCGGCGCTCGCGGACCCCAATGTGCGAAAGTTCGTCGGCGCCGCGGCGGTTCGCAAGGTAATCGTCGTGCCCGGCAAACTGGTCAACGTCGTAGTCTAGAGGCGAGAAGCCATGAGATTCGTGACACGGTGCTGCGCCTTAACCGCGGCGATCCTGGCCTCGAGCGGGTGCGGCTTTCGCCTCGCCGGCAGCGATCCGCTACCCGGCATTCTCGCCAGACCCTATTTGTCGGTGAAAGATCCCTACACCGACTTTGCGCGCGAATTCGAACATCAGCTCAAGATTTCGGGCGCAATGGTCCAGGAGATTCGCGCGAAGTCCACGGCAACCATCGAAGTCACCAAGGACGTGGTCGAACAACGAACCCTCTCCGTGTCGGCGCGCAACATTCCGACCGAATACGAATTGACGTACACCGTGACGTTTGCGGTGCAAGGACCCGACAAGGAACTCCTGAAGCCGCAGACCATCAATTTATCCAAGGACTACAGCTTCGTGGAAAACGAACTGCTGGCCAAGGAACACGAGGCGGATATTCTACGCCGCCAGATGGCGCGCGATCTCGTCGCCATCGCCATGCGGCAGCTGACGAGCCTGAAGTAGCTCGTGCGCGGCTTCTAGTGCTCTTGGTCAACGCCATCGACCGGCTGGCGCTGCAATTGATGTTGGATCGATATGGATTGGCATTTGTCCTGGTGGCGCCTGAGGAAGTGATCCGCGGATCGTACTGGGGCGAGCGCGAGGCCGGATTGATCGGCTCCAGGATCTTCGTCAGGCTCGATACGCCGCTGCATTCGGTGCTGCACGAGGCCGCGCATTTTATCTGCATGTCGGCCGAGCGACGCGCCGGACTGGACACGGACGCCGGCAGCGATGACGAGGAAGAGACCGCCGTGTGCTATTTGCAGATCCTCATGGCGGCTGCGCTGCCGAATGTCGGAAGCGAGCGCATGTGCGGTGACATGGATGAGTGGGGATACACCTTTCGCCTCGGCAGCGCCGCCGCCTGGCTGCGCGAGGATGCCGACGATGCCCGCCAGTGGTTGATGCACCATGGCCTCATCGACGGCGAGAGCCGCCTCACCTATGAATGTCGCTGACCCGGCGAATGTCGTTGACCCGGCGCGAGTGTCGCGGCGCACCGCGCTGACGGGATTGCTCAGCCAGCCGCCGTCATCTTGAAGGTCGCTTGTGCGCTACCGTGGTCGAAGCGCAGGTCGAGGCGCTTCCTGCCGTCGGAACCCGTTATGAGGTCGCGAGAGATGAACTCGTAAAACGAGCCGGGTACCGTCAATTCGACATCCGATCCGTCCTCGGCCCGGAATGTCCGTCGCACGGCGTCAGCCTTGAACGCCGTTTGGCGCACGGTGCCCGAAACCGACGTTTCGATGGAGGGCTTCATCGGCCGACCCAGCGAGCGTTGCGCACAGGCCGTCATGGCAACATCCGCAACCCGATCGGTGGCGTGGTTGAACGCCGAGCCCTCGGTGGCGATCCACGCGCATTCGGGAGATTCCGCCAGCAAAATCCGGTAGTCAGCCAAGCTCGGGGCGTCGTGCCAGCGGCCGAAAGCCGAGGCAATTTCGCGCAAGGACGGCGCCGCAAGCCTCATCTCGCAACGACCCTGTTCGGCGAAGTCCGCGAGCGCCGCGTTCGAAGTCGTGGTGAGCGGATCGCGGGTGTTGCCGAACACTCGTTCGGCAGCGTCCTGGAAATCCTTTGAAAACTGTTCGACATGCAACTCGCTCACGAAGAACTGCGGCAGGGTCTCCGGAAATTCGCGATGCGCGAACCCGTGTCCGGTCATGCGCAACCCGTCGAGCGCATAGGTACCCGCCACGTGATACCCGAGCGGCTGCAAAATGCGCGCGAAGGAGTCCACGCCGGGCGGCACTGCTCCGGTGGCTCTCGAGGCAAATCGAATGGTTCGCAGTGCGCCATGGTCGAACATGATGCGCTGGCGCTGACGGCGACGGTCGGCGACATAGGTGGCGGCCGTGGGAACGCGCGTCAACAAGTCGTGGAATAGGACGGCATTCAGTGCCATGGCGAAGACGCCGCGCGACACCGCGCCGGCAGATTCCAGCATGAACGTCCGGTCGATCTGCAGCGTCTCGAGCATATCGTCCGCCGCCTTGTCGCCTGCGAGCAGGCGAATCAATTGCGACAGATGCGTGTCAGTCATTTTAAGTCTCTCTCCTGGCGTTCCGGCGGACCGCCTTCCCCGCTAAAGCCGGCGCTCAAACCATCGCCCTGTCCGGCACGTGGTCACACAACGCCGCTATTCGGGTCGCATTGTCCCCCGTCGAGATGCGCGGAGCCAGGTTGAAACGCACACCTCGGTCTGCAATATGTCCAGCTTCGTAGACTTCAGACCAACAACATGGCGGCGAGTTGCACGATAGCAACCCTGCAGCCCGGGGGCGCCGGGGCTCGGCGATGCCCGGCCCATCGCGCTCGATCACGATCAGGCGGCGTGAGCGGCCGCCGGTGCATCCATCGCGTAGACGCGACCGAATCGGTTGGCGAGGAAAGCCTGCAGCTGGATTTCTTCCTGTTTGATGAGCCCCGATTGCGGCAGATGGCCGGCGCTCAGCATGTCGAGTACCGCGCAGATGCCGCCGGCCGTCGTAATCTGGATGGCGCTGCGTACGCGGCCGCCCAATGGCGCCGCGTAGATCTTGTTCGCGTAGGTTTCCTGAACGAGCTGACCGCCGCGCATGCCGCTGACCGTGACAAACACGATCACCACGTCCTGCAGGGTGATGGGTACGGAGTTCTCCAGAATATCTTTCAGCAAATCGCGCCGGTCGCGCAGCCGTAGATCATTCAGCAGCGCCTTCATGATGGCGGCGTGACCGGGGTAGCGAATGGTGCGGTAATTGAGATTGCGCACCTTGCCCGCGAGGGTCTCGCAGAGTGTGCCGAGACCGCCCGAGGTGTTGAATGCCTCGTACAAGATCCCGTCGAGTGAGAATTCCTCGAGTTCCTCGAGCGGCTGGGTCTCGCGCAGCTGCCCGTTGACGATGGCCTCGCAGGGCTCGCAGTACTCGTTGATGACGCCGTCGGTGCTCCAGGTCAGATTGTAATTGAGCGCGTTCGACGGAAACTTAGGCAGTGCGCCCACGCGCATGCGTACGTCCTGCAATTCGTCGAAGCGGGACGCCAGGTCGCTGGCGACGATGGTGATGAAGCCCGGGGCCAGGCCGCACTGGGGAATGAACGCCGTGCGCGATCCTGCCGCCAATTGCTTCACGACGCGGGTGCTGGCAACGTCCTCGGTCAAGTCCAGATAGTGAGCGCCGGCTGCCTTGGCGGCTTCAGCAATCAACCGCGTGGCATGGTAAGGAGCCGCCGAGAGGACCGCGAACTTACCCTGGAGAATTTTTTGCAAGGCGTCGCCGTGCGTGATATCGGCGGCAACCTTGGCCGTCGCCACCGTGGTCTCCAGCCGGTCGAGCTGTTGCTGAGAGCGGTCCACGACCGTCACCGCATAGTCGCCGGAGCCTCCCAACAGTTCGGCGATCATCGAACCGATCTTGCCTGCACCAACCACAACTATCTGTTTCATTTACTAATCTCTGCGCACGGGGAAGCCATTTTCCCAGGGCACCCCTGCGAATGGTAGGGTCTTTCCAGACGTTTTTAAGGGTATGATACGGCAATATGTAGGGTAAAACAGGCAAATCGCATGGATGCCATTGACGAAAAGCTGATTTTTGCGCTGCGGGAAAACGCACGCGCGTCGACCGCGCAACTGGCGAGGTTGGTCGGGCGGTCGCGTACCAGCGTGCAGAGCCGCATCGAGCGCCTCGAGAAGCGGGGCGTGATCGTGGGTTACGGCGTCCGGCTATCTCCGGAACATGAGATGGGTGCGGTGCGCGCGCACGTCATGATTAAAGTCGGACCGAAGGAAGCGCGGGCGGTTACCGCCGCGCTTCGAACCATCGACCAGGTGCGCGTGTTGCACTCCGTGAGCGGCGAGGTCGATTTGATCGCGGTGGCCATGACCGCTTCGGTGGACGAGATGGATCAGGTCATCGACCGAATCGGCGCCCTCGACGGCGTTGAGCGCACGACCTCCTCGATCATTTTGTCCACCAAGTTCGAGCGGTAGCCTACGACCGTGCCGCAATGACGGCGATCTCGATGGAAAATTCCGGTGCCGCCAGTTTCGCACTCACGACGGTGGCGCGCGCCGGCGTCGCGCCGGCCACGACCCAGGTGTCCCACACGCTGTTCATCTCCGCGAACGTTGACATGTCGGTCAACCAGATGGTGGCGCTCAACAGCTTGCTCTTGTCGGTCTTGGCGGCGGCAAGCAGGCTATCGATGGTCGACAGGATGTCCTTGGTCTGTTCCGTCACGCTCTTTCCCGGCGCGCCCGAGGCAACCTGACCCGCCAGATAGACGGTTGTATTGTGTATCACGATTTGGGACATCCGCGGTCCCGTGTGCAATCGCTCGATCGTCATAAGTATCTCCTGTGGGCGCTTCAAAGATCGACGGGCGGCTTCGCCGTGACGGTCTTTTTGGCCTGTTTCGTGAGCTGCAGCGCCTGTTCCAGCGTGTCGATGACATGTTCCTCACCGACCTCCGCGATAACCCCGGCGCGCTCCAGTTTATATCGAACATTGGGTCTCAATTCGACCAGCAGCACGGAAGCGCCGTGCCGCTTGAAATCCCTGACCATCTCTTCGACGGCATGGATGCCGGTGGCATCGATGAACGGCACATTGGCCATGCGCAGGATCAGCGTCGTTGCCGGCCGTTGAATATGCGCGAGAGTGCGCTCGAGTTTTTCGGCCGCGCCGAAGAACAGCGGCCCCTCGATGCCGTAGATGACGACGCCGCTGTCCGGCTTCGGCCCGAGGATGTCGAATGATGTCGCAGTGGTGTCCAGGTGCTGCTCGACGCTCACCGCGTCCGCCATGCGACGCATGAAGAGCAACGCGGCGACGATGACGCCCACGTTGACGGCGACCACGAGGTCGACGAAGACCGTCAACAGAAAAGTCAGCAGCAGCACCGCGACATCGGTCTTCGGCGCGGTCCGCACCAGCCTGGCCACGTGCGGCAATTCGCTCATGTTCCACGCCACGACGAAGAGCACCGCCGATAGGCAGCACAGCGGGATGGTCGATGCGAGCGGGGCAAGCAGCAAAATGATCAAGACCAGAACCGCCGAATGCACGAGGCCCGCCAGCGGCCCGGTGGCGCCGTTACGGATGTTGGTGGCCGTGCGTGCAATGGCGCCGGTCGCCGCAAACCCGCCGAACAGCGGCGCTGCGATGTTCGCAATGCCTTGCCCTATCAGTTCTTGATTGGAATCGTGCCGGGTACCTGCCATGCCGTCGGCGACCACCGCGGACAGCAGCGATTCGATCGCGCCCAGCAGGGCGATCGTGAATGCCGGCCCCACCAGCGAAAATACCTGGGCCATCGTGACGGCGGGAAAGGAAAAGGACGGCAGAGTTCTGGGGATGCCGCCGAACGCGGAGCCGATGGTGGCCACCCCCTTGAATTGAAACACCGTCTGGACGACCGTGGCGACCAGCAGCGCGACCAGCGGTGCGGGAATGCGCTTCAGGTAGCGCGCACCGATGGTCAATATCGCGAGCGAGAGCAGCGCGAGACCGGTGGTGGCGACGCTGATCGAGGGCAGCGCTTGGATGAGGGACCAGAGCTTCTCGTGGAAATGCAGGCCCGCCGGCCCGGGCGCAAGGCCGAAGAAATCCTTCCATTGTCCGACGAAAATGATCACCCCGATGCCCGCGGTGAAACCGACGATAACCGGGTTCGGGATGTATTTGATGACCGCACCCAGACGGGCGAAACCGAATGCGACCAGGATTACGCCGGCCATCAGCGTGGCGATCTGCAGGCCTGCAATCCCGTGCTGCGCCGTGATGATGGACAGCACGGCGATGAAGGCGCCGGTCGGGCCCGAAATCTGCACCCGCGTTCCGCCGAAGAGCGAGGTAAGGACTCCGGCGACGATCGAGGTATACAGGCCCTGCTCAGGGCGCGCGCCACTCGCGATTGCGAAGGCCATGGCCAAGGGCAGGGCCACGACGCCGACGACGATGCCCGCCACCACGTTGTTGCGTATGTGCGAACGACTCCATAAGCCGGCCGCCTTGGCTTGGAGTATCGCGATCATGGCAGGGTGCGGAAAGTCGCCGGCACGGAGCATCGCCCCAAATCGGGCAGATTAGCGAATGCCGGAGGGGAAGCGGAATAAAAAACGGCACCGCCCTGTGAGGGGCGATGCCGCCGGGATATCGCACCGACGGGGGAGTTGGCTGGCTTGCCGGCGCGAAATTCTCCTAAACCATGCTTACTGCGGGGCCACCGCAAGGCATGACTCATACTGCCAAAAATTCTGCGATGAGCAGCGTACTCTTTGTACGCAGCAGTGTAATTTTTATCACTTGACAAATCGTTTCGGCATGAATATTCACGAAATTATGCAAGAAATAGGGCTATCAAGCATCACGTGCCCGCTTCGCGCGTCGAAAACGCCGCCCGAATAAGCTTATTCGGCTAAGTACTAACGCTCGGGATCGCCGCGGGCCGGCGCATTCGTCTGGTCATCAGGTAGGCGGCGACCGCCACGATCAATGTGATGCAGCTGAACTTGAAGTCTTGCTGCAGGCCGGGAGTGAATGCCATGGCGATCAGTACGGCGGCCATTGCGGCGATTGCCGCATAGCTCAACCAGGGAAACAACCACATCACCACGGCGGGTCTCGGCTCGCCGCTGCGCTCCCGGCGGTTGCGCAACTTGATTTGCGAGATCGCGATGGCCATGTAGATGAACACGATGACCGCACCGGACGAGCTCACCAGGAAGTCGAAGACGGCTTGGGGCGCCTCGGTGGCGGCGATGATTCCCAGAAAGCCGGCCAGGCCACCCATCAATACCGAGCCCACCGGCACCCGCCTCGTGTTCAGCTTGACCAGCGCCTGCGGCGCATCGCCACGCTCTGCGAGCACGAACAGCACCCGTGAGCTCACGTAAAACGCTGAATTCATGCATGACAGGACGGCGGTGAGAATGATGACGGTCATGATGCCGCCCGCCCACGGAATGTTCATGGTATTCAGGGCCAGCGTGAACGGCGACTCGCCCGAACGGACGGTGTTCCACGGAGTCACCGAGACGATGAAGAACAGCGAAATGACGTAGAAAACCAGAATGCGTCCTATCACCTGCGAACTCATCTTGGCGACAGCGCGGCCCGGCTCTATGGATTCCCCCGCAGCAATCGTGGTGATTTCCGCGCCCATCATGGCGAAGAACACCGTGGGCACCGCCGCGAGCACGGCAATCCAGCCGTGGGGTGTGAATCCACCGTAGTCGACCAGATTGTGGAACGTCGACCCATGAGGTGCCGTCCAGCCGAACGCATACGAGGCCGCAATGGCGATGAATACCAGGATCGCAGCGACCTTGATGGACGAGAACCAGAACTCGAATTCCGCATAGGACCTTGCGGACATCAAATTCACGCAGGTCATCACGGTCATCAGTCCCATGCCGATGGACAGGGGCGGCAACGGAATCCACAGCTTGAGGATCTCGGCCCCGGCGATCGCCTCGACCGGGACCACCAAAACCCAGAAATACCAATACAGCCAGCCCACCACGAAACCCGCGCCGTCGCCCAAACCGGCCCGGGCAAACTCGGTGAACGAGCGCACCTTGGGCAGCGCGGTGGTCATCTCCCCCAGCATTCGCATGACCAGGAGAATCAACAAGCCGCAGATGGCATAGCTGATGAAGCTCGCGGGACCGCCGGCGATGATCGCCGTGCTGCTGCTGACGAAAAGACCGGCGCCGATGATTCCGCCGATCGAAATCATCGTCAAATGGCGGCCCTTGAGCGAGCGGCTCAGTTCGTTCTTCCCGGAAGTTTCAACAGTCGGGTTCAAGACGGTCATCAGCGATACCTCGGTGGACGAAACGGCATCTTACCCTGCTTCCACATTGACACGCGGGTCACCCAATGCGGGGACCGTGGCGCCGCCCCAGAGTTGACGTTCGCGGATCCACGGCAGCGGGTACGCGGGATGCGGACTGTCGAATTCGCGCGCCAGCCGGTGGGCATCCCACAGTGTTTGATTCAACTGCGTCGGCGCCTTGCAGTCGCCGACGCGAAAGACATCCTGTACGTCATTTGCCGCCCATTCAGCCTTGCGAGCCTTCAGTTCCCGCCAGAGGTGGGTGTCGGAATAGCGCGAGGTCACGAGAATCACGGCATCGATCTCGAGATCGAACTCCCCGCCGTTGTCCTTCCGTGGCACGGCTCCGGTGCCGGGTCCGATGAGATCGGGACCGAATTTGTACAGATAGCTGAGCCGAACGCGGCCGGGCTCGATTCTGTCGATCCAATGGTTGCAATATGTCTTGATGCGCTTCTCGAACATCATGCGTTTGTTGTTGCCCGACTCCATGGTGAATACGCCGTACTCCGAGACATCGGAGGCATCGCAGACGTAGGTCACTTGCTTGCCTTGATTCGCCATCAATTCAGCGAGTGTGATGCCCATGAAATGTCCGTCGCCATCGAGTATCAACACCCGCTCGCCCGCGACAGGCTTGCCTTGCATGATCTGCTCCGGGGTCAACACGTGCGGCAGCGACGCGTCGGCGCCCGCGATGGGACCGTAGTTGGCGCCGCGACCGTCGGTGCACCAATGCGAGCCCGTTGCGATGACCACGCGGTCGGCGCCGTACTGCAGGACATCTTCGGCCGACATCCTGCCGATGCCTAGATGAACATCGACGTTCTTCCTGAGCTTTTCCAATTGCGCCTGCCGGTAGGTAATGACCCGGCCCCATTCGCTCAATCGCGGCAGCGTGGCGATCGACTTCCAGTGTCCTCCGAGTTCTTTGTCCGCTTCGCGCAAATGCACGGTGTAGCCGCGCTCGCCCAGAATGCGCGCGCACTCCATGCCGGCGGGTCCGCCTCCGACCACGAGAACGCTGCAGGGCTCGAGGGTCCGGACGAATTTCTCCGGATGCCAGCCGCGGCGATACTCCTCGCCGATGGTGACGTTCTGCGTGCACATGATCTGGCCTCCTTGCTGGAACTTCGACACACAGATGTTGCAGCCGATGCATTCGCGGATGTCGCTGACGCGTCCCTCGGAAATCTTCATGGGCAGAAAGGGATCGGCGATGGACGGCCG
>JAXDQI010000336.1:0-20012 GCA_034667965.1 Gammaproteobacteria bacterium | reverse complement strand
CAGACGACCTCCGCACCGGTCACGAGACGCCCGTCGTCGAGCAGCAATTCCTCCGTTTGGTCCCGCAATCCTTCCACTTGGTCCTGCAATCCTTGCGGTTTGCGACCGGGAGTGGCGGTGTGAATCGCGCCGGAAAAGGCGACCCGGGCGCGCATCATCGCGCCGCCCTTACGAAGACGTTGGACAGTGTCCCCAGCGCGTCGGCCACGATGTCGACGCGCTGACCGGCGCGCACCCGCGGAGCGGGCCGCGCCACGCCCAGGGCGAGCACGTCGCCCGGCGACAGCGTCATGAATTCGGTGACGTCCGCCAATAGTCTGGCCGCGGATCGCACCAAGTCCGAGGCACTCGACGTCTGAACGAGCACACCATCCACATGGGTCCGGAGGGTCAGCGCGTCCGGATCAACGATCGCATCGCGTGCGACCACGGCGGGACCCAAGGGACAGAAGCCATCGCGAGCCTTGAATCGAATCGACGGCCGATAGAACGTCTCGTGCGGAGCGCTCACGTCATTGACGATGAGGTAGCCGGCCACATGATGGAGCGCTGTCTCTTCCGGCACGCGGCACGCCGTGCGACCGATGACCAGGCCGAGACATGCGCCCACTTCCAATTCGCTCAGGCCGGCGGGAATTTCGATCGCATCGCCGGAGACGGCCAGCGTGTTGCGCGGCTTGATGTACAGCACGGGCGCACGCGGCGGGGCGTCATACGGCGGTCGCGCCGCCTTGTCGCCGAGTTCGGCCAGTGCGCTGCGATGATTGAGCAGAGTGCCGTATACGGCGCCGGTCAGGCGGAACGGGGGAAACTCGAACAGAATTGTGCACACCGCAGCCGACACGTCTTTCGCTCCCCGAGAATACTCACTAATATAAAAGTATAGTCAGCGCATGTCGCGCAATTTCTCCCCTTGGTTGCTATGGCTGGCACTCGGACTCTCCTGGTGCGTCGGCATCTTGGGCCGCGGCTACTGGACCCCGGACGAGCCCCGTGAGGCGGATATCGCATGGCGAATGAGTTGGCAGCCCGCAAAGTCGGTTCCGTTGCTGGCGGGCGACCCGTTCTGCGAGAAACCTCCGCTCGCCTATTGGGCGGCCGGCGCCGCGATCGACATCTTCGGAAAGGATGGGTGGGCGGCGCGGCTGCCCAACCTGCTGTACGCGTTGGTGACGGCGCTGGCCGTCGCCTCCATCGGGCGGCGTGGCGCGGGATCGCTCGCGGGGCTGGTGGCCGCCGCCGCGATCAGCACCTTCTTGTTGTCATACCAGGTTGCGATCTGGCTCGCCACCGACGCGCCGTTGCTTGCCGCCGTGGCCGTCGCATTGTGGGGTCTCTACATCGGTTTCCACGCCATGAGCAGCGGCGAGCGTCTGCGCGGCTACTCGTGCATGCATGCGGCTCTTGCCGTCGGATTCCTGGCAAAGAGCGCCGCCGCCTGGATGGTGCCGGCCTTGACCTTCATCACGTTGGTGGTGTGGGAGAAGCGCTGGCGGGAACTCCTGCGCTGGGAGCTGTATCTGGGTCTCCTCCTTCAGGCGGTGCTGATTCTCACCTGGGTTTGGGTGGTCTACTTGGGTCCTGACGGGCCCGCTCACCTCAAGGTATTCTTCTGGAACAATCTGGTGGGACGCTTCGCACACGTGGATGCGCCGGAAGAATTGCAATATGCCGCCGCCCACCGCAATACGCCGGGCAAGTATTTTCTCGAACTGCCCGTCTATCTCTTTCCCTGGACCCTGCTGGTCCTGGTCGCCGCTCGCGGCGCGTGGCGCCGGCGATCGGAGCTGGCCGAGCGGCAGCCCATCGTGCGCTTCGCGGCCGCCGTCTTCGTGCCCACCTTGTGCGTACTCTCGGTCGCCGCAACGGCCCGCAATATCTATTTGGCGCCGGCGCTTCCCGGCGTGGCATTGCTGCTGGGTTGGTGGGCAGGGGGTCTCGACACGGCACGCGACCGCTGGGACATCAGGGCCGTACGCGGAACCTCCGTACTGCTGCTGCTGTCGGTCGCCGTCTTCGCGGCGGCGCTTCTCATCGTCGGACGTGAATCGTGGGACGGCCTGCACGCCCGCGCCGCGTACGGGACCCTGTCCCTGTTGGGGCTCTCGATCACCACGGCGTGTTCGATCCTGAGTTGGCGGGCCGCTGGGCAAGGTTTGTTGGTGCGCGCGCTCTTCTCGTTGCTGCTCGCTTACTGCGCCTTATTGGCGGGGCCCGCGACGCAAATGTACAGAAGTGTGGACACATGGCAGGACCTGGCGTCGATAGGCCGGGCCGTGGGGCATGACGCCGTCGACCGGCCGCTGATTCTCTTCGCCCCGGACGAGACCACACGCGCATTTGTCGATCTGTACGCCGGTACTTCGGTCGACTTGATACCTGGCCCCATCACGCCGAAGTCGGCAGCCCGTCTGCAGGCTCACCTCGCCGACGTTCCCCGCAGCGTCGTACTGACCCAGCTGCCGGGACGGAGCGAGAGCCGCACCATGCTGGAGCTCAAGAATTGGTTGCGGCTGAATCCGCGCACGACCACGCCCCGTCCGGACCCCAATGCGACCCCGCCCTGGGCTTTCGATGCGGGGCTTCGCATCGCACACCTCTATGCGCTGCCGAACGGCCGCCGCTACGCGCTGCTCGAACCCGTGGGCGCCACCGCTTCGCGATAGACCTGTTCATACTTGAGCGCTTGGTTTCTCCAGGAGAAATCCTCGGCCATCGCATTCTGCATCAGCCGGCGCCAGGTCTTTTGATCCGCAAACCAATCGAGCACGGTGCCGACGCCCCAGCGCACCGCCGCGGCATCGTAATCATTGAAGACGCATCCCGTACCCTGGCCGGTCGATGGATCGAAGTGCCGCACCGAATCCGCCAGCCCGCCGGTCTTGCGCACGATCGGTATGGTGCCATACCGCAGGCTGTACATCTGATTCAGGCCGCAGGGTTCATATCGGGACGGCATCAGAAACATGTCGCTCCCTGCTTCGATCAAGTGCGCCAGCGCTTCGTCGTAGCCCGAACGGAATGCCACTCGTCCCTCGAAACGCCGCTCGAGATCGGCGAAAAATGCCGCGTACCGGTCATCACCGCTGCCCAAGATCAGGAAGCCGAATTCGCGATCCCGCAGAAGAGCGGGCAGAGCGTCGAACAGCAAATCGATTCCTTTCTGTTCCGCCAGCCGCGTCACCATGCCGATGAGCGGCTCGTGCGGCTCGAGGTCGAGACCGGTCGACGCCACCAGGCGCTGCTTGTTGGCGAGCTTGCCGCGCAGATCATCGCCATCGAAATGCACGGCTATGTGCGGATCACGTCGCGGGTCCCATTCTCGATAGTCCACCCCGTTCAGTATTCCAATGACGCCGTTGCGGCGCTTCCGGAGAGCCTCCTGCATTCCCATGCCGAGCGGCGTCTCGCGGATTTCGCGGGCATACGTGGGACTCACGGTAGTCACCACATCGGCGAAATTTATTCCGGTTTTCAACGGGTTGATGACGCCGCCGGCCAGGTCCGCCGCATCCAGCCGATCCTCGAATGGTCCGAGCCCAAGGTCGGCAACGGCCGCCGCCGGCATGATCCCCTGGTAGCCGATGTTGTGAATCGTCAGAACCGATCGCGAATGCTTGAAGTCCGGCACCGTGGAATAAATCGTCTTCAAGAAAAGCGGCAGGAATGCCGTGTGCCAGTCGTTGACATGAAATATATCAGGCACGCATCCCAGGTGCCGGCAGCTCTCGATCGCGGCGCGGGTGAACAACAGGAAGCGCCTATGTTCATCGGCGTCGAAAGTGTAAAGGGCCGGTCGATCGAACATTTCCGGGCAATCGATGAAGAACATCGGGATCCCGGTGCCGGGGAATTTCGCGGTCCGCACCGAATAGGTATAGCTCGCCGGGCCGATTGAAATAACTACATTTTCGAGGCCGGATACCGGCTGGAGCTCGGATTGGACTCGCCGTACGGACGTGTATAGCGGCATGAAGCCGCGAACGTCGTGGCCCAGCTGCCCGAGTTCCTGGAGCAAAGCCCCGGCCACATCGGCGAGTCCCCCGGTTTTTGCATATGGCATGATCTCCGAACTCAGGACGCACAGCTTTAATGGAACCATGCGATGAAGTTTAGCAAACGCTCAATCGGCGTCGCCAAAAACCTGGTGCGATCCCTGTCTTACTGTGGCACGCTGGGGATGTATGCGACACGCTGCTCGTACTAAGACCGGACGCTATGTCAGCCGATTAACGAGCGGCACACTGGCGGTGGTCATGGCGGGAGGCCGGGGCGAACGGCTCAAGGGACTCACCGAACATCGGTGCAAACCCGCGACTCCGTTCGGCGGTAAATTCCGCATCATCGATTTCGTGCTCTCCAACTGCGTCAATTCCGGCATTCGTCAAATCGCCGTGCTGACGCAATACAAGGCGCAATCCCTCATCCAGCACATTCAGCGCGGCTGGAGCTATCTGCGCGGAGAGCTGGGTGAGTTCGTCGAGTTGATCCCGGCTCAGCAGCAGATCGGTATGCACTGGTACCGCGGAACCGCCGACTCGGTTTACCAGAATCTCGAGTTCATCCGTTCGCACCATCCCACGCACGTGCTGATCCTGGCGGGCGATCACATCTACAAGATGGACTACGGTCCGATGATCGCGTATCACGAGCAGTGCGAAGCCGATATCACGGTGGGCGTGGTCGACGTACCCATCGAACGCGCCAACGAATTCGGCATCCTCACCACCGATGAAACCAATCGCGTGGTGAAATTCGCGGAGAAACCTCTGAATCCCGATCCACTCATGGGTCATTCCGAACTCGCCCGCGCATCCATGGGCATCTACGTGATCGCGTTGGACCGTCTCGAGAAATTCCTGATGGACGACGCCGCCAACGAGAAGAGCAGTCACGATTTCGGAAAGAACATCATTCCGCCCGCGATCGAGAAAATGCGCGTATTCGCGTATCCGTTCGAGGACGTGGAGACGCGGGCCCAGAATTATTGGCGCGACGTCGGCAATGTCGACGCGCTCTACGAAGCCAACATGGAATTGGTCGCCCTGAATCCCGACCTAAACATCTACGATCATCAATGGCCGATCTGGACCTATCAGGCCCAGCAACCGCCCGCGAAGTTCGTGCTGGACGAAGAGGGGCGGCGCGGCATGGCCGTGAATTCCATGGTGGCCGGCGGCTGCATCATCTCGGGAGCGTATGTCTCACAGTCGCTTCTGTCGAATGACGTACGCATCGAAGACAGCAGCATCATCGATAGCGCGGTCCTGCTGCCGAGCGTGACCATCGGCCGACGCGTGAAGCTCAAGCGCTGCATCGTGGACGAGAATTGCGTGATTCCCGACGACATGGAAATCGGACATGATCCGGACGCGGACAAGGAACGGTTCTTCGTCACCCGGCGCGGCGTCGTGCTGGTGACGCAGGATATGCTGAAAGCTCTGTAGCGGGGCCGCTAGGCGCGCAGTTCGAGCGCGTTCCACGCCGCCATGACATCGCGCGCGTCGATACCGAGCATACTGGGCTCACCGTCCACCTGACCGGTCAGCACCTTCACATCGGCGCCGGCCGAACCCCACGGGCGGTACAGCGACGTCGACGCTTTTCCGAACAGCACGACCTGCGGGCAACCGACGGCCGCGCCCGCGTGGGCCGGTCCGGAATCCACTGTGATGAGGCCCTGCGCATGCGCCAGCAGAGCCACCAATCGCGGAACGGGCAAATCGTCCGCCGCGTTATACAGCTCATCGACACCTGCGGAAACCATGATTTCCTGGTTCAAGAGGGACTCCGGACCCGTGCCCAGCAGCACGACGGCGTGCGACGGATTGCGCGCACGCAGATACCGCAGCACCGCCACCCACCGCTCGTTCGGCCAATACTTGCTGTTCACCGCCAAACGGCGCAGGCCGCGCCGCATGGTCCGCTTATTGCCCACCTGTACGGCAATGAGCGGACGGGAGGACAAACGCCGCGCCCGTAACCAGCCTTCTAGATCCGTCCGCTGCGCGTCGCTGACGTCGAGATGGCAGCCACCGGCTCCGTCGACGAGCCCCTCACCCTCCGCTCTTCCGGCCCCGGGGAGGATGCGCGCCAGCCTCCGCCACTGTTGCGTGGCGTGCTCGCCGGGCAACAAGGGATGGTCCTTGACGTCGACCACGAGATCGTCGCGAAAACCGGCGCGTACGAGCATGCGGCGCGCCGCGTCGTTGCCGTCGCAATACCACGTCGGGCTCACGCCGCGTAGCCGAAGTCGGCGCACCACCCTTTGCTGATCGAGGCTGAGCCAGTAGGGCGTCTTGCGGCTGCGAACACAGAAGATCTCACCCACACCCGATTGCCCGGCCAGCAACGGTTCGCTCCACGGCCCGGAGGTCAGAACGTCCACCTTGCGTCCGAAGCGCAGGTTCAAATCGCGGATCAGCGACGTTACCAACACCATGTCGCCGAACGCCCCGCATCTCACGACCAATGGACGCTCACACTGTGGGGGCACGACCTCTCCGACTGAACACCAACTTTCAGTATAATGAACCATGCTCTCCGATGGCGCATTGGCCGGTCTCGCCCTGAAGGCGCGCCGCCTGCTTCGCTCGGTTGACGAACCGGCGCTCGCGCCGTTTCTCGCCGATTGGCCGGAGCCGTCCGACGCGCCCGCGATCGCGTCCGGCACACAGATTCCCGACGTCGAATCCGATTCCATGTTGCCGGTGTTGCGCTGCCTCAATGATTTCGCGGCGGATGAATCCGGTTTCGGCGCTTCCTTGGTCGCCGATCTGTGCCGCAACCACCATTTACTGACCTGGCGGCAAACCTACGCGGCAAGCGACGTCGGCGATGCCTTCCTGCGGAATTACGGCTACACCGAAATCGTGGGCCTCAATTCGATCGCGAGCCGGCGGATTGCGTGCGGCTTTCTCATCCTGGGTCCGTCCACCCTCTATCCTCGACACTGTCATGAGGCGGAGGAGATTTATATTCCCTTGAGGGGCACGGCGCGATGGCAGCAGCGCGACGCCGTTTGGCGGGAGCGGCGGCCGGGAACTGTGATTCTCCACACGAGCGAAGAGCCGCATTCCATGCAGACCTCAACGGAACCGTTGCTGGCCCTGTATGTCTGGCGCAGCGAGCACTTGAATCAGAAGGCACGCCTCGACAAAGATGCTCCGAACTAATCCGAAGTGAGCGACTCCATATGTACGTACTCAAGGCGCAGGAAATCATGACGCACGGACCCCAGATGCACTCGCGGACCATTCCACTGGCAGCCTCGGCGCTGCTGACCACGATACTGTCGGCCCAGGCCGGCGCCGATGTGGTCCCCGATGGCCTGCGGCCTCCGGCCGGCGAGGTGCTGGCACTCGCGGCTCACGGCAGCGGGGTGCAGATCTACGAATGCAAGGCGGCAAAGGAAGGCAGCGCGCAGTTTTCGTGGACCCTGAAGGCACCGGAGGCCGAATTGAAGGACTTCTCCGGAAAACCCTTGGGCAAGCACTACGCCGGGCCCACCTGGGAGGCGGCCGACGGCAGCAAGGTCGTGGGTGAAGTGGTCGCGAAACGCGATGCACCTGACGCGTCGGCGATTCCCTGGCTGCTGCTGCGTGCCAAATCGACGTCGGGGACCGGAATATTCACCGTCATCAAATCGATCCAGCGGGTGCAAACCATCGGCGGTGCCCCGCCCGCGAACGGGTGCGACAGCTCGCAGTCGGGGAAGGAGTCGCGGGTGGCGTATTCGGCCGTATATCGTTTTTACAAAGCGCCGCCTGAACGCGCCGTCAGCCCTTAGCCTTCTGCCGGCGCGATTGGCGGTATATTACGAGCTATGCGCTCATTCATCAGAATCGCCTGCCTGAGCCTGGTCTATCTTGCCGCGAATCTCCCCGTTGCGGCTTACGCGGCCGACTCCACCTCGCCCGTCGGCGTCTGGAAAACCTTCGACGATAAAACCGGTAAGGCACGCGCCATCGTGCGAATCTACGAACAGGATGGGAAGCTGTACGGCCGGATCGAACAAACATTCACTCCGGGAGGCGAACACCGCGTCTGCGTTCCCTGCACGGACGAACGCAAGAACCAGCCCATCGTCGGGCTATTGATCATTCGCAACATCAAACGAAACGGTGACGAATATTCCGGCGGCGACATCCTCGACCCGGAGTCCGGATCCGTGTATCGCTGCAAAATGCATTTGGAGCAGGACGGCGCCCGCCTCGTCCTTCGAGGCTATATCGGGATCTCGCTATTGGGACGTTCGCAAACCTGGCAGCGGCAAAGCTGAAACGGCGTCGATCCAGATGGGATCCGTGAATGCTTTACGGCCCCGCATATCTTCGACGACGAGGGAGTACCACGTGGAATTTTCGGTACTCAACGGAAAGTCCACATGGGTTTCCTGCGGACCGGCAAATGCCTTGTCCGCAAGAACCGCCCCGGCGCTGATCAGCCGTACGCTCTTGATGCCGTCGACCGATTTGAGATCGAATCCCAGATTGAACGTTTCGCCCGGCCTGACCCGGCGCTGTTCGCCGAACATGACGGAAGGGAAAACGAGCGGGCCGCGCGTCACGTACGCGTGGCCCGCTCTCAAGCTCTCCGCGAATGCCGCCGCGCTCACCGCTCCGTCGACGTGCGCGAAAGTCCTCACTTCACCCGACTCCGATTTCCAGACGTCATGCGTATCGGTGCCCGCGCTCATATAATAGTGGTGGCCGGCGCTCCAAGAGTCCCACAGCGCGTGCACCACCTTGTCGTCGTCCTCCGGCGCCGAGGCATTGATCTCCAGTAAATCGAAACCCGGATTGAAGCCGCCGGGCGCGACGCCGGCCGCAACGCTCGTGAGGTAACCATAGGGTATGAAGGGATGATTGACCTGCACCACGCGCGCCCCCTGACGCCGAGCCTCCGCCAGTATTTCGTCGATGCTCGCGACCGTGGTATCGACCGCCGAGCTTTGTCCAAGGCTCCAGGGGTACGCGTTGAAATGACCCCAGGACGCGGACAACTCGACCGCGGGAATGAACGGAACTCCCCGCCCATCCGCGATCGTCTGCAATGCACGATGATTGGCGGTGGAGTCGTGATCGCTGACGAATAGCAGATCGAGTCCGGCGGCCAGCTGCGACCGCGCAAGGTCCGCAGGCGGCGTGACGGCTTCAGCTTGATCTGAATGATGATGCAAGTCCGCGGAATACCAGCCCTCCGTGGTTGGATCGAAGAGCCTGGTCATGGCGACGTTCAGGGCCACGGCGCGGCCCGGCGCCACCGTGGTCTTGATTTGCCGGCTTCCACCCAGGAATCCACCGCCCGACGACACGGTGAACACGTAGTCGCCGGGCGCAATCGACAGATCGGCCTTCCCCACCTGGTCGAGCTCGGTGAAGAACGTCGTTCTGCCGAGAAATTCCGCGACCGGTTTCTGACCTTGCGTGATGACGATGCGCGCATCCAGCGGCCTGCCGCTGCGCGAGTCCGTGACGGTGAACCTTACGCGCCCGGGCTTTTCCAAATCGCGGAAGTCGCGAGTGTGCTCGGAACCCGCCGAAACGTTCAAGGGCGTCTTGCGGCTCTGCGAGTAATTCTCCGCGGTCGCGTACAGCGCATAGCGCCCTCGCGGCAGAGTGATTTCATATTCGCCGTCGTGGCCCAAGGCCCATGCATAGGGTTTCCCGCCCTTTTCGATGACGACCACCGGATGCTCGATCACCGCTCCGTCGTGCCCTCGCACGGTTCCATGAACGCTGCCCGAGGCGAGAGCTCCTTGCTCGATTTCCGCGCGGACGATGGGCGCCAGATCGCCGCTCGGCCTCACCTGCAGCCAGCCGCCGAACACCCGGCTCTCGCCCGCCGCCAACGTGTGCAGAAGGTACATGTCCTGCGAACCATCCCCTACACGATCGAAGTACGGCGCATGCAGCGCGACCGCCCAGTCCGCGTCATAGGCGACCACCCGGTCGGCAAGCGCTGTGCCGGCTTTGCCCTCCGCAACGCCTTGCATTCCCGGCACACCCAACAGGAATCCGCTGTTTGGCCAGAGAGTGAGGCCGGACAGCAGGCCGGACAGTGCCGCAGGTCCGCCATTGGTCATCGTCGTTTGAATCTCGACGCGATCGGAATTCGATGTCAGCGTGTATGCCGTGACGATGGTCACCTTGCCCCAATCGCGGGTCGTGCGGATGACGGCCCGGGCGGGCCCCCGTTCGACGACATCGACATGCTGGTAAGTGTTGGGCCACGCCGACCAGTTGTTCGGAATGAAGTCCGCAAACACGACGCGGTCGCGGCCGATTCGACCGTCCGTCACCGGAGCCAAATCGATGAGCGCGCCGCGCGGGACGCCGTACGGAGCGGCGGATTGTACGGCAAGCGCGAAGGCGAGATGCTCGTTGACGACGGTGATATCGCCGGCGGCTTTGGCGTCGCCGTTGACGATGGGCGTCGGCCCGACGATGACTTGAACCGCCGCACCCGCCGCCGCCCATGGTCCCGAAACGGCCATGCAGGCCAAAGCCGCCGACACGGCGCCGACGCCGGTAGTGGTCTTGATCAAGGCCTGCGCGCGCCGCCGCCGGTAGGGCCGCCCACATCCTGATACAGATCAAAGAACTCGCTCGCCGCCCGATGCACGTTGTTCTGCCAATCCGCGGCCGCTTGGGTGTCGGCCCCGTCCGATACATATTTGGCGCAAGCGAACGGCGCGCCTTCCAGCCAGCATACCTTCGCAAGCGCATAGGCTTCCATGTCGACGACGGCGCATGTCGGAGCCGCGGCCGTCTCGCAATCGGCGGTTGCGAACGAATCGCCGCTGCCGCATGTTGCGGTCGGCAGGTGGTTGAAGACAGGCTCGAACTGCAACGCAAGGGGCGTCGAGTCGAAGGGAGTGACCCCCAACGGGAAACCCAATCCACGCACGTCCATGTCGCGTTGTATGAATTCGCAGCACGCCACCAGCGTGCCGGTGGGGTGCACGCGGCTGCCGGCCGTGCCGAAATTCAAGACCAGGGGCAGCAGTTCGCCTTCATGGACGTAGCGCGCGAGTTCGCGGGTGAGGGCGATGGCGGCATTCACCTTGCCGACGCCGCAAAACAATACCGGAACTCCCGCCGTTTCGAATACTCCGTCCGATTCGGCCGGCAGCGCCATGACGACCAGCACTCTGGGCAGAGCGGTCCGCATCAATACTGGACAGCCGTGCGCGCCGAGAGCGCCCGCCAACGGTAATCCGCGATGATCTTCAGGTCGATCAGAGCGGCAATCGCCCGGATCTCATAACCCGCACGAACGCACAGATCGGCCGACGCCGTCATCGTACCGCCGGTTGCCAGCACATCATCGACCAGCAACAAGCGCCCGTGTCCGCACTGCATCTCCAAGACACTCGATCCATACTCGAGATCATAAGCGACATCGACCACGGGCGGCGGAAGTTTGCCCTGCTTGCGTACCAGCACGAAACCCTTGCCCCGCCGCGCGGCCAGGGCGGCGCCCAGGATGAACCCGCGCGACTCAATGCCCGCAACCGCGTCGATCTCGCCCCATTCCGCCTCCGTCAGCAGACCGTCGAGCGCCCGGACGGTGGCTTCGAAGTGCTCGCGCAACAGCGGCGAGATATCGCGAAACAAGATGCCCCGGCGGGGAAAGTCCGGCACATCGCGAATCAGCCGCTTCAGGTCGTCCATGGTCATCGGCTCGCCGTACCGATCTTGGTCTTTTCGATGAACGCGGCCACATTCGCGTGCAGCGCCTTCAAGTCGGGCTCATGGGCGTAAACCATGTGGCCGGACGTGTAGAAGTGCATGTCGAAATTGCTCCTGAGCGACGCTTGAATCGGCAGCTGACGCAGTTCATACACGGCCGCGAAGTACGGGGTGGCCAAATCGTAGTAACCGCCGTGGAGCTGAACCTTGAGATTGGGGTTCTGCTTCATGGCGACCGCGAGATCGACCATGACGTTGGTCGGACCGGGAATCTTCTGCGAGGCGCCCGGCGGCTGATGCAGATAATCCCAAATCTTTTCGACGTCGGTTCCCGGCTTGAAGATCTTCTTGTCGCCGAACTTGAGCGTACTGCGCACATAGTCGTTGAAGGCCGATACGTACGCCGAGGAAATCGAAGAGGACTGAGGATCGTACTCCGCCTCCTTGCTCAAGGGATCAATGGTCGGGCCGGCAAACCGGGTATCGAGCCGCCCGGTGGTCACATCGCTTCCCAGCAACGTCTTTTCGAATTCTCCACCGTTGACCCGGAGGTTCGCCCGGTCGATGTAGTCGGCGGGAAGGCCGGTATAGGCGCTGAGTTTGGCGGCGACGGCGGCCTTTCTCTCGGGCGCGAGAGCTCCGCCCGCCGCCAGCGCTTCGGCATATTCGGTAAGCGCGAAATTCTCGACTTCTCGGAGCAGCGGCTCCAGCGCAGCCGGCTGATTCGCCAATTTATGGTGATACCAGGCCGTCGCCGCGTATGTCGGCAACGCCAGGACATAGGGCAGGTCGACCCCCGGATTGAATTGGGGCGCGTCCGCGCTGTCGTCGAAATTCAAGATCTGCGACAGCAGGATGACGCCGTTCAAATCCAGCGCCTTCTCGCTTTGCAGGATGTTCGCCAGCACCGCCGACCGCGTGGTGCCATAGCTCTCGCCGAAGAGGTATTTCGGGGAATTCCAGCGGCCGTGGCGCGACAGGAACTCCACGATGAAGTTGGCGAAGGCGTGGGCGTCCTGATCGACGCCGTAGAACGCCTTTTCCTTGTCGGCGCCGCGCAGATGACCGAATCCGGTACCGGGAGCATCGATGAATACCAGGTCGCTCACGTCGATGAGGCTGTATTCGTTGTCGATCACGCGGTAAGGGGCGGCCGGCACGTGCTTGTCGTCCGCCGTCACCACGCGCTTCGGCCCGAACGCGCCCATGTGCAGCCACACCGTCGATGACCCCGGGCCTCCGTTGAACAGAAACGTGATCGGCCGGTGGGTGTCTTCCTTGTCGCCCTTGAAATAGGCGACATACGACATGCTCGCCTCGGGCGGCTGCGGCGGCGGCGGACCCTGACGCTCGTCCTTCGGCAGCGGAGGATCGTCGTCCATGGGGTCCCTGACGTGCACGACCTGGACACCCGCCTCGGCCTGGTAGGCTAGGGTATGACCGTCGATGGTCATCGACGATTGCGTGACCTGACGCTCGTCGCGCAGGAAGCGCGTCGACTCGGTCGGCTCCGCCGGCGCGGATGCCTTCGCATCGGAACCATCGCCCGGCGCATGCGGCGCCGTGGCGGCCAGGGCCATACCGGCCAGGCCCAGCAACGACGATCCCAGCAGCAAAGGTCCCAACACACAGCGAAAAGTCAAGTTCATCGAGACTCCCAATAGCAGGCGCCGGCGCCAGGGCCGCGATCATAATATGCGCGGGGATGGGTTGCGCACCGATTTGCGCGCCGACTTGCGCGCGATTTGCCCTGCGAAACCTCAGGCTCGGGTTCGGGTTCGGGTTCGGGGGATATCCAGCAGCTTTTCGATTTCCGTCTGCAGTTGCGCCTGCTGGTAGGGCTTGGAGAGCCGCGGCAGGTTCGCCAGTTTGCTGGCGGGTAGATCGGCGTATCCGGTTGCCAACAAAACGGGCAGGTTGGGCCGCTTCGAGCGGACGATTTCGGCAAGCTGGATGCCCGTCATTCCGGGCATCGCCTGATCAGTCATCATCAGATCGATGTCTCGGCCCTCATCGATGATCTCCAGCGCCTCCTTGCCCGAATTTGCCTCGATGACGATGTGGCCAAGATCTTCGAGCATGTCGACGGTGCTCATGGCGATCAACGGATCGTCATCGACCACCAATATCGTGGCGGTCCGGACGGGCGATGATGAGCCCACCGCGGCCTCGAGCGTCGTCGCCGGCTCGGTCGCCATCGGCAGCCACAATGTGGCGACGGTTCCGACCCCGACTTCACTTGCAAGGTGGAAGTGGCCGCCCAGTTGCACGGCCAGCCCGTGCGTCATCGACAAGCCCAGACCAGTCCCCTTCCCCAGCGGCTTGGTCGAAAAGAACGGCTCGATTGCCTTGGCCAGGGTCACGCCGTCCATCCCGCTGCCGGTGTCGGAAATCTGTATGCGAAGGTAAGTCCCCGGCCGCAATGCATATTCGCCGTTCAGATGGCGTTGATCGACACGAATGTCGATCACGCCGCCCTCCGGCATGGCGTCCCGCGCATTGATGGCAAGATTTAGAATGGCGAGTTCAAGTTGATGCGCGTCCACCTCCGCGGGCGGCAGGCTCGGGGCGATGTTCAAGTGCAAGGCGATCTGCGGGCCGAGCGACCGCCTCAGCAACTCCCGCATCCCGCATACCAACGCGCCGATGTCCGCCGATGTCGTCTTGAGATCCTGCTGCCGGGCGAAGGCCAGCATTCGCTGCGTGAGCGAAGCGCCGCGCTGCGCGCCCAGCATCGCGCTGTCGATCAATCGCCGCGTGCCCGCTTCGTTCGGCACACGTTTGCGCAGAATCTCCAGGTTCCCCATCACCGCCATCAACAGATTGTTGAAATCATGCGCGATGCCGCCCGTCAACTGTCCGACGCTTTCCATCTTCTGCGATTGCAGAAGTTGCTCCTGCGCCTTCTCGCGCGCGGCCACCTCCGTCATGAGCTCGCCGGTGCGCTCGACCACGCGCTGCTCCAAGTTGCGGGTGAGCTGGGATAGCGCGGTGCGTTCCACCGCCAATTCGCCGAGCAGCCGCTCGCGCTCCAATTCCGAATTCTTTCGGGCCGTGATGTCGGAAGACACCCCCGCCAGACACACGACCGCGCCGGCCGCGTTGCGCAGGGCGCGGGCGCGCACGTCCACCCAATGAATCGACCCGTCCGGCCTGATATTGCGGCACTCGGCCACATAATCGGCGCCGCTCGACAACGTCTCGCGCAAAGTCAGGCTCATCCGGTCCAGGTCGTCGCGATGAATCACCCGCCGCAAATCCTCGTAGGAAAACTCACCGTCGCCGGCGACGCCGAAATGGGCGCGCGACGTCGTCGACGCATGGAACACCATCCGCTCCACGTCGAGGGTCCATGACCCCAGACGACCGGCCGTGAGTGCGGTTTGCAGCTGTTGTTCGCGCTCGCTGAGCTCATCGAGCCGCGAGCGAGCCTCGTATTGCCGGCGCCTGCCGCGGGCTGCGGACTTCACCATGCTGTTCAGGGTCACCGGATGGAACGGCCGCTCGAGAAAACTCACGTTGCCGAGGATTTCGCCGAGGCGCAGCGCCGCCGGGTTGCGGTCGGGACCGCCGCCCCGTTGCGTGAGAAAAATGATCGGCATGTCGGACCATGCCGGCTGCGCCCGCAGATAGCTCACCAAGGGCCGCAGGTCGGCCGTCTGCACAGCCTCGTCCGCAATGATGGCCAATCCGGCGCCCCGATTCAGTTCGTGGGCGAGCGATGCAAGATCAGAGCAGATGTCGGCGGCTACGCCCGCTTCCTTCAGCAGCCTTACCGCCAGGGGCGCATCGCGGCCGTGCGGCGCCAGCACCAGCGCCCGCAACGACTGCGCGCCGGTGCCGCTCAAGGTTCTCCGTCCGCCAGCAACGGAGCTCTTTCGCCCGCATACTGTGGGACGCCGCGAAGTACTCCTTGAAACTCCTGCAACGGTTCGCCTAGCGACAGTCCGCCTGCATCGATCCGGTACTCCCGGATGGTCGATTCATGGCGGCCCGTTCGCTTCTTGATGACCGATATGGCGCGGCGCACTCTGCCTCGCGCCTCGAAATATCTCAGCAGGATCACCGTGTCGGCCAGGTAGGTGATGTCGACGGGCGCCCGTGTGTCGCCGACCAATCCATGCTGCGCAACCGTCATGAACGTCGCCGTGCCCCGGCGATTCAGATATTGGAGCAGTTCGTGAATATGGAGGATCAGCGAATCTTCTTCCTGCATCGCCGCCTGATAACCATTGAGGCTGTCGATCACCACGGTATTCAGACTTTCATGATCAACGATCCGGCGCACGCGGTGTGCGAACTCGCCGGGGGACAGTTCCGCCGCATCGATTTGCTCGATGACGAGGCGGCCCTTCTCGCGCGCACCTTCGAGGTCGATGTTCAGCGTCTTCATGCGGTCGAAGAGGAGGTTCAATTCCTCGTCGAACACGAACAATGCCGCTTTCTCGCCCCGCGCCAGCGCGGCCATCGCGAAGACGACGGCGATGAGTGATTTGCCGGCGCCCGCCGGACCCAGGATGAGCGTGCTCGACCCCGAGTCGATACCGCCGCCGAGGAGGGCATCGAACTTCGGGATGCCGGCCGACAATAGGGAGCGCGGCGACCGGCGCCGGTGCTCGGCGGCGACCAGGCGGGGGAATACGTTGATGCCGCCGGTGGTGATGGTGAAGTCGTGATAGCCCCCGCGATACTTCTGACCGCGGTACTTGATGACGCGCATCCGCCGCCGCTCCGCGCCGTAGCAGGGCGCGTTCTGTTCCAGGCGCACCACCCCGTGCGCGATGCTGTGAACCGTCGTGTCCGCCGCATCGGCGGTCAGATCATCGAGCAACAAGACGGTGGCGCCGACTCTTGCGAAGTAATGCTTGATGGTCAGGATCTGCCGGCGGTAACGCAGCGAACTCTGCGCCAGCAGTCGAATCTCGGAGAGGCTGTCGATGACCAGCCGGCTCGGATTTTCGCGGCCCACCGCGTCGAAGATTTGCCTGGTGGTTTCGCCCAGCTCGAGGTCCGAGGCATACAGCAGGCTCTGTTGCTGCTCACCCGTCAGCAGGCTCTCCGGCGGAAGCAGCTCGCAAACGTGAATGTCCTCACCCAGCACCCAATGATGGGAGGCCGCCCCCGCCCGCAATTCCCTTTCGGTCTCCGACAACGTGATATAGAGACAGCGCTCGCCGGCATGCGTCCCGGCGAGCAGAAACTGCAGACCCACGGTGGTCTTTCCGGCGCCCGGCTCGCCCTCCAGCAAGAATACATGCCCACGCGAGAAGCCGCCGTCCAGCACGTCGTCGAGCCCCGAAATGCCGGTCTGCGCTTTTCCATTGGTCTGATCCATAACTTGTTCCGCTCGCGCCGCAAATCTCCATGCCAACCCATCCGTCGACACCCTTATTTCTCGGCTACAACCTTGCTTTGGCCGCGCACCTGGCCAGGATCGTTCTTGGTGGGGGGTTGAAATCGCATTAAATGGAGGTCCGCCACCGACGTACATATATCGGTCACAATTAGACGCGGTGTTCACCGCGGCATCTCTCGGACGGCGCCACCACGCCCTGTAGGAAATATCCGAGGCAGTCGGGAATGCTATCCTTGCGCGCTTTATCGCCAGCAGGGCTACAGGTTCAGCATGATTTTGGTCATCGACGTGGGCAACACGCGCCTGAAATGGGCCTGGCTGACCAGCACCGGCTTATCCGATCAACAAGCCGTGGTGCACCGGGACGCAAAGGCCGGCCTGTGGACGGCTGCCCTGTTCGAGTCCGGACCGAAGCCCACCCGCGTTCTCGTCTCCAACGTCGCCGGGCCGATTATGGCAAAGACCTTGACGCAACTCGCGAAAAGGACCTTTCACGTCGAGGTTGAATTCGTCACCGCAGCGCAAGAATCCCATGGACTCACCAATGGCTATCTGGATCCTTCATTGCTGGGCGCCGACCGGTGGTTGGCTCTGATCGGCGCCTGGACCCTGGCCCGCTCGGCGTTGTGCGTCGTGGACGCAGGTACGGCCGTCAAGCTCGACAGTGTGGACGCCGGCGGTCAGCATCTGGGAGGCTTGATCGCGCCCGGCATTCACATGATGCGCGAAGCGCTCATGAGCAAGACCAGCGACATCGCAAAGGCGGCCGAACACAGCACGCCCTCCCTGGCCGGTGTGCTGGCGAACAATACCATCGGCGCGGTGTCGCGCGGCGCCGTGTTCGCCCTGGCGGGCATGGCCGATCGCGCGGCCGAGGTCATTGAACAGAGTACCGGCGTCAAACCCAGGCTGTTCATCACCGGGGGCGACGCCGGAATGATCACAGGCACCATGCGCTCCCGCGGACAGATCGTGCCGGATCTGGTGCTGCAGGGGTTGGCAGTGATCGCTTCGCAATCCAACGAGGAGTCTGTCTGACGGCGCCCGCCAAGTTTCTGCCCGGCCCCAGGAACCTCATCACGGACGTGCCGGGTTTCGCGGTTGGCCACGCCACCGATGAGCGGGCGCAATCCGGAGTGACCGTTCTCACGTGCGCGAAGGACTGGCCGGCCGGGGTCGACGTGCGCGGCGGCGGTCCCGGTACCCGCGAAACGGAAGCTCTCGCGCCGGAGAATCTCATCGGCCGCGCGCATGCCGTGGTGCTGGCCGGCGGATCGGTGTTCGGCCTTGCCGCTGCCGACGGTGTCGCCGCCGCCTTGTCGGCCCGCGGCATCGGAATGAGCTTACGCCCAGGGTCACCCGCCATTCCCATCGTCCCCGCGGCGGTGCTTCACGATCTGGGCAACGGCGGCGACAAGGCGTGGGGGCTCGAGCCCCCGTACCGCGCGCTCGGCGCGAGCGCCTTGGAGGCAGCCGGTCCGGATTTTGCCTTGGGATCGGTGGGCGCGGGGCGCGGCGCCATGGCCGGTCTGGTGAAGGGCGGCATCGGTTCCGCGTCGATCGACTTGGGAAGCGGACTCATCGTCGGCGCCCTGGTCGCAGTGAACTCCGTGGGATCGGCGCTGATGCCGGATGGCGCCACCTACTGGGCATGGCCGTTCGAATTGAACGATGAATTCGGCGGTTCGAAACCACCCGGCGCCCAGGCGGGCATGGGCAATCCCGCACCCAATGAATCGCGGTTGCTGGCGCTGGACCGGTTGCGCCCCGGCGCCAATACGACGCTGGGAGTGGCCGCCTGCAGTGCTGCGTTGACCACCGTCGAATGCACGCGCGTGGCAATGATGGCGCAGGACGGCATCGCGCGGGCCGTGCGGCCCGCGCATTCCTTGTTCGACGGCGACACGGTATTTGCGCTTGCGAGCTGCAGCGTGGCGCTCGATGAAGACGGGCAGCGGCGCGCGATCCAAGTGAGCCGCATCGGTTCCGCGGCCGCGGACTGCATGGCACGCGCCATCGCGCGTGCGGTGTACCGGTCGCGCGCCTGACCCCAAAGCCTTCCCATGAAACCCAAACACCTGTTTGAATTGGTGCTGCTCTCGGCGGTCTGGGGGGTTTCCTTCCTCATGATGCGCATTGCGGTGGCTACGTTTCCGCCGGTGTGGATTTCGCTCCTGCGCTGCGCCCTGGGGGCGAGCCTGCTGTGGACGGTGCTGCTGATCGGCGGCTACTCGCTGCCGCCGCGGCGCCTCGTGCCCTGGATGTTGTTTCTCGCCATGCTGAACAATGCCGTGCCGTTCACCTTCTTTGCCTGGGGCGAACGCACCGTGCCGAGCAACATGGCCGCGGTTCTCAACGCGACGGTGCCCATCTGGACAGTGTTGTTCTCCATTCTGGTTTACCGCGACCGCGCCGGGCTGCGAACGATCGCCGGCGTACTGCTCTCGTTTGCGGGCGTGGTCATCGTCATCATCGGCCAATCCGGCGGCGTGGCGCATGAGGCTTCGGCGGGCATGCTCTTCGGCATCATCATCATCGCGCTTGCCGCCGTCTCTTATGCCATCGCCACGCTGGTGGCCAAAACCAAACTGCGGGGTCTGGATCCCATAGGTCTCGCCACCACGCAGCTGAGTCTCGCGACCGCCCTGTTGCTGCCGGTCGGGCTTGCCGGAGAGCATCCCTCCGCTCTGCATGCCGGCCCCATAGGCGCCGTCGTCGTACTCGGTTTCGCGGGCTCAGGTGTGGCCTACCTGCTGTACTACCGTCTGCTGGAGGAGATTTCCCCGACGCAGCTCACGGGAGTCACCTATCTGATGCCGATCTGGGGGCTCTTCTGGGGACTGTTCGCCCACGAGTCGATCGGGCTCTGGGCCTGCATCGGAGTCACCGTCACCATCGTCGGACTGGCGCTCATGAACAGGCAGACAAAGCCCGTCGATGGGCAAGCCGTCATCGCCACG
>JAXDQI010000335.1:0-54534 GCA_034667965.1 Gammaproteobacteria bacterium | reverse complement strand
TGCCGGCAAACTTGTATTTGGACGATATGCAACCGGTTGCGAGGCACACAGCGACGCAAGCGAGCGCGAACCCGAGGGACGGTGAGGCATTCTTCATCGACGGCAGGTTAATACCGCCGGGAATCCGCGCCTGCGGGAATTGCTGCCGATCATCGGGGGCCGTTGTCCGATGTTCGTGAAGGAAAAGATACCCGGCAGCGTCAAAGAGTTCCGACGTTATCGGCGCGCCGTCTTTAGGCCGCGTCCTTGACCAACCTGATCTCCCGCTGCGGGTAGGGAATGCTGATTTCACGCTTCCGCAGTTCTTCCACCAGCGACAGATTGATTTCACCGGCGACCGGTCCATAGTTGGTTACCGCAACCCACGGTTTCACGGCAATCAGAATTGCGGAATCCGCCAGATTGACAACCTGGATCACCGGCTTCGGCTCTTGAAGGACCCGTTCGTTTGCCTGCACCAAGTCGCGAATCACCCCGAGGGCGGCGGAGAGGTCCGACTCGTACGCGATGCCCACCTGGATCTCGCACTGACGAATGCTGCCGAAGTTCTGCAGGATCTCGCCCACGACCTTGCGGTTCGGAACGACGATTCGTGAACGGTCCGCGTGCCGCAACGTCGTGCTGAACAGTGTGATGGCTTCAACTTCGCCCTCCACACCGACCACGGCGATGTATTCGCCCACTCGGTAAGGCTTCGTGAAGATGATGGTGAGCCCCGCTACCACGTTGCTCAATACGCCTTGTGTGGCGAGAGCGACGCCCGCTCCGGCCACGCCCAGTCCGGCAATCAGCGGCAGGAGCTCGACGCCCAGATTTTGGAGCGCAAGAATGGTGAACAGACCGAATACCAGGACTCGTGCCACGCGCGCCAATAATTGCCGCACGGGGGGTTCGAGGCCCAGACGATTGAGTCCGCGGGCGGTGGTGCGCGCAGTCCACCCCGCCACGAAGCCGCCTACCGTGAGAATCAGTATCGCCGCCAGCAGTTTCGGCCCGAAGCGGATGGCGAGGTCGATCAGCGTGCTCTTAACCTGCGTCAAATTGTCGAGTCCGTTGTTCATGAATGTCTCTCCTGGTCGGTGGATTCGCCGCGCATAGATTAGGATATGCGATCCATGGATTGCATCTCACAAAAGGGGGCGCCGAACGCGTTTTTTTTCGTGACGTTTTAACGCTACGAAGCGTGACGTCAAAACGTCATGGATTTTTCGCGCCACCGAGTCCCAGGAACAAATGTATACGTGCCAACTCCGCCTCGAGACCGGCATGAAAGGCGATGTCCCGCGGGGCGCTGCGGTCGATATAACCGAATGTGCTTCGCAGGGACCCTTCCGCAACCGACAGATTTCCCCAGCCGATGACGCGGTCTCGCCAGAGCAGCGGCAGGGCGTAGTACCCGAGCTTACGTTTGGGCGCGGGCGTGTAGGCCTCGAATCGATAGATCCAATCCCAGAGAATCGCGAATCGGCGACGGTCCCAAACGACCGGATCGAACGGGGTGAGCAGGCGTACCTCGTCATCGAGTCGCCAGCGCGCCGATCGCGGCGATTCGCCCGCCGGCCAATACCAGTCGATACCGTCCAGCCGGAACCGGGTGAAACGCTGTTTCGCCCTCGCCAGCGCGGCTGTGCGCTCAAACCTCCACTGCGGCGCACCTCCGCACAGCAGGCTCATGAGGTGGCCCAGGCCCGCCGCCGTCAACGGCGCGTACTTGTTCATGACCACGTCCACCAGCGCATCGAAGCGTGCGCTCGCCGTCACGTCGTCGGGTGCTTCCGTGACGGGTTCGCGGACTGCGTAGATGCGGGTCCCGCTCTCCCTTCGGGCGATCCGCAGCATGCCTCGATAGTGCATGCCGTCGAGCAAGTGGGTGGTGGCGTTCGAAGAGCCTCCGAACCAATTGGTCACTTTGCCGTGCTCGAAGTGCGCGTCGACGAGCCGAGGATGAACCGGCCCATGCTCGCGGATGAACTCCAGAACGGCTTGCGCTTTCTTCATGCGTGCCGGCGACCATGCCGCCTTCGGCACCCGGGGATGCATCAGTCCGTGGTGAGACCGCGGCAGAAATCCATAGTTGACGAAGAAGTCTTCCTCAATGGAGAGCTTCGGGTAACGCCGCTCGAGATCTCCCACGGTGTAATTCACCACCCGGTGACGCAACGTCAAATCCTGCGCACGGGCGGGGGCTCGGATCGGGTCCGCCTGTACGAACCCGAGCTTGCCGATCGCCCGCCCGAGGGTGGTGGGCTTGAACAACGAACGCGCGATGGCGTAGCGGCGTAAATGATCGAGGGTGATTCGCATAGCTGGGAGCCTGTATCCTAAGGCTCTGCGGCCGGCGCCTTGGGAATCGCCGTGACGGCCCTCGGCCGGCGTGAATTCAGCGCCGCTTCCAATCTCTGATCATGACCGTAGATGTCGTCAAAAAAGAGTGCGTCGCCGTTTTCGGTCACCAGGGCGGTGCCATAGACGAAAAAAACGCGAATGCGATTCTTCAGCGTGACGGTCAATGTACTGGTGCCGTTCATCGCGGCTTGAATTTTCTCGCGCGTCCATTCGGGCGAATCGCGTAGCACGTACTGCGCGAGACCCACGGGATCGCTGACGCGCACGCAGCCATGGCTGAAATCCCGGCGTGACTCTGCGAACAAGCCTCTAGCCGGCGTCGAATGCAGGTAGACGTTATAGGGGTTCGGAAACATGAACTTGACCAGCCCCAAAGAATTATTCGGACCCGGCTTCTGCCGCAGCCGCAGGGCGCCCTTGGCGACAAGTTCCACGTTCTCGGCGGTGCTGGACAGAACCACGGCTGAGTCGCCGGCACCGCGGACGATCTCCATCTGATGCGTGTCGATATACGAGGGATTGCGCCGTGCCGCCGGCACTATTTCCTTCAGTGCGATGCTGTACGGCACTTCCCAGTAGGGGCGAAAGACCAGGTAACTCATGTCGGCGGTGAAAACCGGCGTTTGCGTCGCCTCGAATGCGTTCCCGACGATGACGTCCATCTGGCGTATGTGTGCTTCGGAGTCGGCGGTGGACTCGAAGGCGAAGAGCCGGAATTGGGGAATATTGACAATGATGGGCGCAGCGACGAGTTCCGAGGGGAGCCAGCGCCAACGCTCCATGGTCAATTCGATCTGTCGAACCCGCAACGAGAGCGGCTTGGTGAGTTCGGCGAGGGTCGCCGCTCCCAGTATGCCGTCGGGCTTTTCGCCGTGGCGGTACTGGAAGTGCTTGATTGCGTCCACCAGCGGCGGAGTGAGAGTTTGCGCGGGGGCGGATGGCTCGCCCGGCGGTTGGCCGCCCCGCGGTTCGCCGCCCGCAACATCCCCGAGGGCGGTCAACAACCGCTCCAGCTGGGGTGCACCCGCGTAGGCGTCGCCGGTCTTCAACGATCGGGCCGGCAAGGGCGGGAGATCATTGAGGCCTTCCAGAGCCTCAAGCTCGCGATAGCGGGCCAGCTTGCGCTTCAACAGCGCGTAATGAGTGAACTGCGGCTCGAGCGCATCGATGGCGACGCTCACGTTCACGGCCGCAGCCAGGTGGGCGAGTGTGGTCGGTAGGTCGAGTCTGATTCGTTCGACGGTCAGATTGTGTCCCACGGAAGCGGGATCGATACGACCGTAGTGCAGGTCCGACAGGAATCGTAAGGCCGCCAACGACAGACTCGCATCGAACAGCGCCCACTGCTCCACGCCCGGATGCCGTGAATCGATCAGGTCGATCAAGAGGTACGCCAGCCGGTTGCCGGGATAATCCTCGGGATCCAGTCCCCGGTCGGAAGCGTTGCGCAGTTCCTGGAGAAGAACGAGCGCGGCTGCGGAGGGCTTTTCGCCGTCGCTCCACAACAAGCGGTAGCCGTTGGCTGTATAGAGGCTGCCGATGTGCTCGCGCTCCGCCAGGGCCGTCGACCAGTCGAGATAGGCGGGATTGCCTTCGTCGATGATTTGTCTGAGGGTGTCTTCGGCCGGACCCTGCGCCAATGCCGCGGTCGCATGAGCGGCTGCAAGAATGGTGAATACCACCGCCGCGACCCGCGACACCAAGGAGTTTCGATTCAGCATTTGCTACGATTTCCCCAATGTATGACCATATTGCAATGCTCTCGATCGTGGCCTGCGGCGCATTGGCCGGGTGTTCGGCCGGCACATCCACTCCCTCCCAAGCGGACACAGGTGCAAGGATTTATAATGGAAACTGCATTGCCTGCCATCAACCAGACGCACGCGGTATTCCCGGAGTGTATCCGAGCTTGGTCGGATCGCCAGTGGTGCTCGGAGACCCGAGCGTGCTGGCGCTTTGGGTGGTCAGAGGCCGCCGTCCGCCGTCCATGCCCGCCGGCCGCTACCCGACGACGATGATGCAGTTCGGATGGATGAACGCGCAGGATGCGGCGGCGCTGCTCACGTATTTGCGCTCGAGCTATGGCAACGAGGCGCCGCCCATCGATGCGCCCTTGGTTGCCCATGCTCTGGATATTCAGCCGTGAGCACGGCCATGCCGGCGACGGCCATCCACCGCATGGTCGATCTTTGCCGCGCGGCTCAATTCCCCGCCATGGTGGCGAAGCTGCCCTCGGGTTGGGTGGTCATGGGTGAACGGCAGGTTTTTGCAGGATACTGCCTGCTGATACCAGACCCGGTGGTTCCCCACCTCAACGCCCTGGCGGTTGCCGGCCGCGGGCAATTCCTGGCCGATATGTCCCTGGTGGGAGATGCGCTCATGGCGACCACTGCGGCACTGCGCATCAATTATGCGATGTTCGGCAACCTCGAGCCGGCGCTCCACGCCCACATTTTTCCTCGCTATGCGGATGAGCCGTCGGCGACGCGAACGGCCCAACCGTGGGCGCTCGATTGGGGTTTGGCGCCGGAATACTCCGATGCCTCGTATGGCGACCTCAAACGGCGCATCGCAGCGCAAGTTCGCTCAGATCGGTGAGCGGCGCAGCACAAGTCATCCCCGTGCACACATAGGCGGTGACGCCGCCGACGGCGGGTTTGGCGGCGAGAGCCGCCGGCAGATCCGGTACGTCGCCGGGAATCGCGAATACCATGCGCGTTGGTGCGTACACGGCCGAGAGCTCCCGTGCCCAGTGCGCGCTCTCAGCGGCACTGCCGCGAATGATGACCACCTGCATCGGTGCCAGGAAGTCCTGCAGGGCGTTCAACAAGCTCATGTGCGCCTGTGGATACTCGAGCATCAGGGCCGACGCGGCTTTGAGCGTTCGCTCCGCCGCATCCAAATAGCGAGGCTCGCCCACCAGATATCCCAGTCTGCAGAGCACCGAAGCCGCCACTCCGTTTCCCGAGGGCAGCGAGTCGTCACTGAAGGTCTTGCTGCGGTGGATGAGCCGATCGTGATCCGATGCGGTGAAATAAAACCCTCCATTCTCCGAATCCTCGAACTTCGCGAGCAACACCCCGAGCAGCTCTCGCGCGAACTCGAGGTCGCTGCTGCGCCAGCGGCTCTGCAACAACTCCAGCAGCGCGTCGGCGAGAAAGGCGTAGTCATCGAGATAGGCAGGCAGATGCGCGCGGCCGTCTTTGTACGTCGCGAGCAATCGACCCTCCCGCCAGAGCGTGTGACGAATGAAGTCGACCGCCGCCGAAGCCGCATCGGTGAGGTCCGGTCTTTGCAACACGCGGCCGGCCGCGGCAAGCCCCTTGATCGTCAAAGCGTTCCATGAAGTGAGGACTTTTTCGTCCCGGGCCGGCCAGATGCGTTGATTACGAGCCGCGAGCAGTTTTGCGCGCGCCGAGTCGATCATGGCCGAAACGGAGCCATTGGACGCATCGATCTGTTCCGGGGGTTCGCACACATGCAAGTGCCATTGACCTTCGAAATTGGCGTCCCGGTCGAGGCCGAACCGCCGCGCGAAAGCGGCGTATTCCGCCGGCGTCAACCAGCCTTGTACCTCGGCACGGGTCCACGCGTAGAACTTTCCCTCGTGACCCTCGGAGTCCGCGTCCAAGCTCGAGTAGAACCCGCCCTGGAGAGAATGCATGTCCCTTAGAATCCAGTCCGCGGTTTCGCCGGCGACGCGCGCAAACCGGGTCTCGCCGGTCGCCAAGGCGGCGCACGCATAGGCATGCAGCAGCTGCGCGTTGTCGTACAGCATCTTCTCGAAATGGGGAATCATCCAGAAATCGTCGACCGAATATCGCGCGAAGCCGCCGCCCAGTTGATCGTAAAGCCCACCGTCCGCCATCCGGGTCAGTGTGAGCGTTGCCATGTACAGGGCTTTGAGGTCGGGCCCGGTGCCGCTCGACGTGGCGTGCCAATGCCGCAGGCAGCGTTCGACGCTGTTCGGGTGCGGAAATTTCGGCGCCCGTCCGAATCCACCCCATCGGGAATCGAAGGATTCCTCCAGGGTGCGCCGCGCTGCATCGAGCGGCGCCGCGCCGAGCACCACGTCCGCGGGCGGAGGGGCCGGCATGAGCCGCTCGAATGCCAGCGCGAGCTGCGCGTTTTGACGTCGAATATCATCTTCATGGTCCCTGAAGTATTCGGCGACGCGTGCCAGGAGATCGCCGAAGCCCGGCAGGCCGTGCCGCCCGACGTTGGGAAAATATGTCCCGCCGAAAAAGGGCTGCTGATCACCGGGTGTGAGGAACATGGTCAAGGGCCATCCGCCATTCCGCTGTGTAATGAGCTGCTGAGCCAGCTGATAAATCCTATCCAGGTCCGGGCGCTCTTCCCGATCGACCTTGATGTTGACGAACCACCGATTCATCCGCGCGGCGATTTCGGGGTCTTCAAAAGACTCGTGCGCCATGACATGGCACCAGTGGCAAGCCGAATAGCCCACTGACAACAAGATCGGCTTGTTCTCGCGTTTCGCGAGTGCGAGCGCTTCTTCGCCCCATGGGTACCAGTCAACGGGGTTGTCCGCGTGCTGCAGCAAGTACGGACTCGTTTCCAGCTCGAGGCGATTGCGCTGCATCTTGCGGGTCCCAAGTCGGTTAGAATGCGTCTCAATATAACTGAAGTGCTTCCCATGTCTGAATCCGGTATTGCGGCGCAGCTGCCCGCCCTGCGCCTGAAGCGCAATGAAGATCGTCGTCTGCACGCCGGACACCTCTGGGTCTTCAGCAACGAGGTTGACACGCAGCAGACACCTCTGCCCAAATTCAAGGCGGGTGAATTGGTGCGCGTATTGGCCCACAACGACCGCGCTTTGGGTCTGGCGTACGTGAATCCGAATTCGCTGATCAGCGCGCGCCTGCTGGGGACGTGGAAGGCGCCTGATGCGGCGTGGTTCGCCGCACGCATTCGGGTGGCGCTTGCGCTGCGTGAGCGGCTCTATCCCGAGCCATACTATCGGCTGGTATATGGCGAGTCCGACGGATTACCCGGCCTGGTCGTGGACCGCTTCGGCAAGCAATGCGTCGCACAGATCGGCACCGCCGGCATGGAGTTGCTCAAACCCGCCATCCAGGACGCCATTCTCGAGGTTCTCAAGTGCGATGGACTGTTGTTCAAGAATGACAGCGGAGCACGCGAGATGGAGGGGCTGCCGAGCTATATCGAGGCAGCCAAGGGTTCATTCGACGAATTGGGGGTCGTGGTCGAGGATGGCCTCAAGTTCGGCGTGCCGTTGGCCGAGGGTCAGAAGACCGGCTGGTTTTTCGATCAGGCTGCGAATCGGCGCGCTCTAACCAAGTATGTGCGGAAAGGCGCGCGCGTGTTGGATGTGTTCAGCTACCTGGGCGCGTGGGCCGTGCGCGCCGCAAGGTCGGGGGCGTCCGAGGTCCTCTGTGTGGATAGTTCCCAGTCCGCATTGGAATTGGCCGTCAAGAACGGCGAGCGCAATGGTTTTACCGTGTCGACTCGCAAGGGCGACGCCTTCGACCTGCTCGAGGCACTGGCCAAGGAAGGCGCCCGGTTCGACGTCGTGATCGTGGATCCGCCCGCTTTCGCCAAGCGGCGCAAGGACCTGCCCAAGGCGCTCGCCGCCTACAAGCGCCTGAATCAGCTCGCCATGACGCTGCTCTCGAGCGATGGCATCCTCGTTTCGTGTTCGTGCTCGTATCATGTGAGCGCCGAAGATCTTCAGGACGCGATTGCCAAGGCGGCGCGCGCAGCGGAGAAGCACCTTCAGCTCCTCGAGTTCGGCGGTCAGGCGCCGGACCATCCGGTGCACCCGGCGATTCCGGAAACGCGGTATCTAAAAGCCTATTTCTGTCGGGTGACCGACGGTTTAAAGTAGAGCGCATGCTGACCTACCCCAACATCAATCCCATTGCGGTCTCCGTCGGGCCATTTTTCGGCATCGGGCCGCTGCGCGTACATTGGTACGGCATCATGTATCTCATCGGTTTCGTCGCCGCGTGGTGGCTGGCGCGCTATCGGGCGCGGCAGCCGGGATCGACATGGACTGTCCTCGACATCGACGATCTCATCTTCTACTGCTCCATCGGTGTGATCGTCGGCGGGCGGGTGGGCTGGTGTATTTTTTACGGACACGACGTGATTGCCGAGAATTGGCTGAACGTTTTTCATATTTGGGACGGCGGGATGTCGTTTCACGGTGGCCTGACGGGAGTTGGTGTGGCGGCAATCGTATTTGCCCGCGTCAAGCGCAAGGAAATTGCCGACGTGTTCGATTTTCTCGCGCCTCTGCCGGGCATCGGCCTGATGGCGGGCCGTATCGGCAACTTCATCAACGGCGAACTCTGGGGCAGACCGACCGATGTGCCCTGGGCTTTCGGCGTACCCGACGCCCGGGGCGTGTTGGTGGCGCGGCATCCCTCCCAGCTCTACGAGGCGGCTCTCGAAGGCTTGCTGCTTTTCGTGATTCTCTGGTGGTATACGAGCAAACCGCGGCCGCGGTTGGCGCCGATCGGCCTGTTCTTTATTTTGTACGGATGCGGGCGCTTTGCGGTGGAGTGGGTTCGGCTTCCTGATGCCAACATCGGGTACCTAGCCGGCGATTGGCTGACGATGGGCATGCTGCTCACGACTCCCATGATCTTCATCGGAGCGATGGTGATGATGTACGCCTATCGCCGCAATCAAACCAGCGGCAATCTCAGCGCCGCCGGGGCCTGACAATGCGGCAGTATCTCGAGTTTCTGCGTCACATCCGCGATTCGGGCGCACGCAAGGAGGACCGCACCGGCACCGGCACCTTGAGCGTCTTCGGCCATCAAATGCGCTTCGATCTGGCGGCGGGGTTCCCGCTGGTCACCACCAAGAAACTCCATCTGCGTTCGATCATTCACGAACTGCTGTGGTTCCTGAAGGGCGAGACGAACATCAAGTATCTCCGCGACAATGCGGTGAGCATCTGGGACGAGTGGGCCGACGAGCGCGGCGACCTGGGACCGGTTTACGGCAAACAGTGGCGCAGCTGGGCCGCCGCGGACGGCCGCGAGATCGACCAGCTCTCGCGTATCGTCGATGAACTGCGGGTCAATCCCAATTCGCGGCGCCTGGTCGTGAGCGCGTGGAATGTCGGCGAGCTGGAAAAGATGGCGCTGCTGCCCTGTCACGCGTTGTTTCAGTTTTATGTCGCCGACAAGCGCTTGTCATGCCAATTGTACCAGCGCAGCGCCGACGCCCTGCTCGGCGTGCCGTTCAATATCGCGTCCTACGCCTTGCTCACCCACATGGTCGCCCAGCAATGCGACTTGGGATTGGGCGATTTCGTATGGACGGGGGGCGATTGCCATCTGTACCTCAACCATATCGAGCAAGCGGACCTGCAGCTCTCGCGCACGCCCTATCCGCTGCCTTCCTTGAGCATCCGGCGCAAGCCGCCCAGCTTGTTCGATTACGAGTTTGACGATTTCGACGTTCAAAATTATCAATCCCACCCAGCAATCAAAGCCCCCATAGCCGTATGAAGAAGCGCGCAAGCCTCCTGCCCCTGTTCGAAGTACGCCACTCCCGCATCCACGGCTACGGTGTATTTGCGGCGCGCCGGATCCGCAAGGGAACGACCGTCATCGAGTACCTCGGGGATCGGGTCAGCCACGATGAGGCGGATGCACGCTACGAGGACAAGGATCCGAACGATAATCACACCTTTCTGTTCACGGTCGACTCGAAGACCGTGATCGACGGCGGCGTCGGAGGAAACGACGCACGCTACATCAACCATGGCTGCGATCCGAACTGCGCAAGCACGACTCAGAACAAGCGGATCTACGTAGAGGCGATACGGACCATTCAGCCCGGTGAAGAGCTGGCCTACGACTACCAGATTGAACGCGACGCGGAAGATCCGCCCAACGTCGACGAAATATTTGCCTGCCGTTGCGGGGCCGCAAGGTGCCGGGGCAGCATGCTGGTGGCGCCTAAGAAGGCCGGTAAGCGCCGGCCGGCGAAAGCGGCTGCGAAAAAGGCTGCTCACAGAACAACCGCAAAATCGGGTCGCAAAGCGCTGCGTAAAGCGGCACCACCGGCACGGACCACGCGGCGCGCCCGACCATCAGGACGCGGCGGGCGTTGACGTGGAGCAGGAAACTGGTGCCACCCTCCTGAACTGCGGCATTGCGGTCGACGATGGCTTCATTTCCGAGCAACGTGTCGGCGAGCTGATCCGATGCGCCGAACGCCGCCGCAATCGGGGCGACTTCACCGCCGCCGGCGTCGGCGCCGAACATCGATTGCAACGGCGTGAGGACATTCGCGGCGATCGCACGTGCTGGTTCGCCGAGCCCTTGTTCGAAGAAGAGCGGGCGCTGTTGAGCGATCTCGAACAGCTGCGACTCGATCTCAATCGTGGGGGATATCTGGGTTTGTTCGATCTCGAGCTTCACTATGCATGGTATGCACCGGGTACGGGCTATGCACGTCACGTGGATCAGCCTCTGGGGCGCGGTCAACGAAAGGTTTCCCTCGTCTTGTATCTCAATGAGTCGTGGACTCCGGATTCCGGCGGCGAGTTGCGGATCTTCGACGGGGACGAGGCACGCGATATCGAGCCCCTCGCCGGTCGGCTGGTTTGCTTCCTAACGGCTGGACGGGAGCATGCCGTGCTGCCGACCCGGCGCGGCCGCCTGAGCGTCAGCGGCTGGTTTCTGCAAAGAAGCTGAGAGAGGGACGTTGAAGACCCCGTGAATAGCTCGAACTCACCGATCGATGTCCAAGAACTGATCCGCCGCCATCAGCCGGGGCGCGCGCTGGAGCGGCGGTTCTATACGGACGCGCGCATTTTCGAGAGCGAGATGGATCGCATACATCTGCGCCACTGGTTCTGTGCGGCGCATGTCGCCAGCGTGCCGCGCCCGGGAGACTTCGTGCTCGTCGATCTCGGGGCCGAATCGGTGATCGTGGTGCGGGCACCCGACGGCGAGATCCGGGCGCTCGTCAACGTTTGCCGCCATCGCGGATCGCGAATCTGCACGTCACGTTCGGGCAGGGCCGCCGCGGGCCGATTCACTTGTCCCTATCATGCGTGGACGTATGATTTGACCGGCAGACTGGTGGTTTCCCGGGAGATGTCCCCGTCATTCGACCCTGACCGCTTCTCCCTGAAACCACTGGCCGTCCGGGTGGTCGAGGGCCTGATCTTCGTGACCTTCGCCGACAAGCCGCTCGACTTCGAGCCGGCTGAGCAAGCGCTGGCGCAGTCGGCCCGTGTACACGGCTGGGCCCGCGCGAAAGTGGCGCATCGCGAGACCTACTCCATCAATGCCAACTGGAAGCTCGCCGTCGAGAATTACATGGAGTGCTACCACTGTCAGCCGGCGCATCCGGAATTCTCGAAGCGGCACGTCTATGCACGCCCGGCGAAGCAAGGCGAACAGCTCGAGCGGGCGGGCCGCGTACGCGCCGAGGCGCTCGGCATATTCATCGCCGACGTCGACCAATATGGATGCGCCGCGAAGCCCGGCAGCGAACCGGTGTCGGTGTTTCGGAGCGTGCTCGCCGACGGGGTCGAGAGCGCCACACCCGACGATGGACCGATCGCGCGGCTGATGGGGGACTTTTCAGGCCACGATGGAAATTCGACGTATTTCGACATCGGACCCTTGAGCAACTTTCTGGCGTATGCGGACCACGGCATCATCTATCGATTCGTGCCCCGTACGGTCCAACATACGGAGATGGAGGTGATCTGGCTCGTGGACCGGGACGCCGTGGAGGGGAAGGACTACGACGTCGAGCGTCTCACCTGGCTGTGGAAGACGACGAGCGTGGAAGACAAGAAGATCGTCGAGTTGAATCAGTGCGGCGTGAATTCACGCTATTTCGAACCGGGCCCTTATTCGCTCCAGGAACCGTATGCACGGCGGTTCGTCGAGTGGTATCTGGCGGAACTTGCGGCGCACTGAGCCGTCGTCAGTCTCGCGGCGTCAGCGCCGCGTCTCGCAACATCGAACGCCAGGCGTCGAGGAAATCCTCGGTGGGACTCGCGTCGAGAACGATTTCCAGACGGCTGTCGCGCCGGTAGGCGCTGTCCTCACCGCGCAATCCCCGCCCCTGACTTTGGATCAGCCACGAAGGGCCGGGACCGGTTCGAAACACGGCCTTGAAGCGCCGCAGCCACGATTTGTAGGCTTCGAGCAGCCAGTTCAGACGAGGTTCGATGACGATGCGCGCAAACGTCAATTCACGGGGCAAAACCCAGCTGACGGCCCATAAACCAAGCCGATTCAAGCGTGTTTCGCTGCCGGCGAGGCCTGCCACCGTGAACTCGAGCCTTAGCGGCGGCGACGCTTCCTGTTCTGCGTCTATCAGGGAAAATCCGGCCGCTCGAGAGTACGACAGCATCGCCTCCGGCGGCACGACCCCGCCGTTGCAGAGACCGACATATCGCTTCGCCGGGTATTGTTCGGCGGCAATCGCGTGGAAGGACTGCCGGTCCGCAGGTTCCGCCAGGTCCGGCTTCGACATGAGCAGAACGTCGGCGGACTGGATTTGCGACCATTCCCCCGCCTCACGGGTGTGCAAGATCCGGCCCGCATCGAGGGCGTCCACCAGACAGACCACGCTGTCGAGCTGAAGTGCCCGCTGTGCCTCGTAGGTGGCGAGTTCGTCCACGATGTCGGCCGCATGTCCGGCTCCACTCGGCTCGATGAGCAGGCGAGCGGGTTTCAGCGTTCGGAGGATCTCGCGCAGCTGCTTCCCGAATTCGAGTTCGCCGACGCAGCACAGGCATCCACCCGCAACCAGGCGCACATCGAAGCTGCCGCGCGCGGATTCCGCGACGCTCAATGCGTCGATTCCCGCATCGGTGAACTCATTGAGGATGACGACCCACAACTCGTGTTCTGGCTTATGAGACATAAGCCAGCGAATGGCCGTGGTCTTTCCCGCGCCGAAACTACCGGTAATGACGTGCGCAACAGTCATCAATTATTCAATTGTCATCAATAATTCTTAGTCAACGTCGTGTTCCTTGCGCTAGATTCGTGCGTGTCGGCATGAACGCGCCCGCGAACGTGGCAGTGCACCGGCGCGCGGAGGTCGGCATCGTCGTTTTGCGGTGCTTCCGTATCTGGCACGAAAATTGCTGCAGTATCTGGTGTATTATAACGTGATTGCACCGTGCGGGGCCCAAACGGTAATCGTGCCCCAGTAAAATAAATTGTTGGTTGAAAATATGCGCTTGCCGTCGCTCAAATTTCTCAAGACCTTTCAGGTCGCGGCTAAGCTTGAGAGCTTCAAAGCTGCTGCGGAGGAATTGTTCGTCACTCCCTCCGCCGTCAGTCATCAAATCAAAGCGTTGGAAGAACAATTGGGCGTCGCGCTATTCGAGCGCGGCATTCGCACGCTGACGCTGACCGATGCGGGAGCTCACTACCTCGAGCATATCAACGACATTTTCGCGAAGCTCGAAAAGGTCACGGAACAGCTCCAGGTCCGCTACGGACGCACCATCATCCGCCTGAACGTGCCGCCGTTTTTTGCCAATGAATTGCTGCTGCCGCGCTTGTCGTCTTTTTCCCAGGCGCGAGAGGAAACGGACATCCGGATCGAGACGACGTTCGCCGCCCCCAAAACCCATCCGCCCGAAGCCGATCTGTCCATCGTCGTCGGGACCGGCCCATGGGAAGGGCTCACCGTGCACGAGTTATTCGCGCAGAGTTTCATTGCGGCGTGCTCTCCGGAATTCCTGCTCGAAAATCCAATCGATACCTATGCCGATCTGAACGGCAAGACCTTGTTGCTGCATGAAGAGCGGCGCGACGCCTGGGAGAGGTGGGCGCTGGGACTTGGAATCGCCCCGATCAAACCCAACCGCCTGGTGAGACTCGACACCATGTCCGCCGTCGTCCTCGCCGCCGAGCAAGGTGTCGGCGTGGCGCTCGTACCGTCCCGGCTCAGCGCCGACCGCTTCCTGGCGGGGGGGCTGATGAAGCTATTCGATGCCGAATTGACCACCAATGAGAGCTACGTCCTATTACACAGACCCGAAGATAGGGCACGCGAGGACCTCCAGGAACTGACGCGGTGGATATTGAGCAGCTGCCGCGTGGCTTGAACGGCACACATGAGAAAAATTGATCGAAGTGCAAGATTTTCTCATTTGTCCGCGTGAGTCCCACTACGTATCGTGCCTGCGGGGCGTTGGTATTTTTGACCTTCAAGGAATACCACCATGATACTTCGGAAAGTTGCACTCGCGGTCGTGACGATCGCCACGTTGTCCCCGGTCGTTTCCAACGCGTCGCCTGAGCGGAATTCGGCCAAGGCCTGCGCCAGTGCGTTCGCATCGAGCATCGGTGCGCCGGGCGTCGGCACCCCGACCTACAAGCTTGCCTTTCGCGGCACGTCCGGCAGCATTTTGACCGACTTCTATCCCTCCGACTTCACATTCACGCTCGAAGCTCGCGACCCGAAGAGCGGTCAGCCCATTGCGCGGGCGGTCTGTTCCACCAATTATCGTGGTGTCGTCACGACGATTTCCGCCGTACCGCTGAATACCTCCCTGGACAAGCTGGCGTCTCGGAACTAGCAACCGGTACGGAGGAGGCCGGCGGCAACTCCGTGGCTGGCGGGTTTTGGGTGGCGCGCGTATAAGTTGCCGATGGCGCCTGCTGACGTTGAATTGGTCGTTGCGGTGGCGGAAAACGATGTCATCGGCCGCGGCGGCCGATTGCCGTGGCATCTGCGTGAGGACTTGCGGCGCTTCAAGACGCTGACGCTCGGCAAGCCCATCCTCATGGGGCGCAGGACCTACGAGTCGATCGGCAAGGCGCTGCCCGGGCGGACCAATCTCGTTCTGACTCGATCAGCGGGGTTCCAAGCCGCCGATTGCACTGTCGTCGGAAACCTCGACCAGGCGAGACTGGCGGCGGGCGCGGATTCCCCTCTCATGGTGATCGGCGGGGCGGAGGTTTACCGTCAGTGCCTTCCCTTTGCGGCCCGAATCCATCTCACGCTGGTGCACACGCGCATCGAGGAGGGCGACACGTTCTTTGCAGGATGGCGCGGTTCCGAGTGGCGGGAGACGTTCCGCGAACGCCACGAGGCCGGCGAAAAGGACGATTTCGACTATTCCTTCGTCACCCTGGAGCGTACCCGATCGGGGATAGCTCACGGTTGATCTCCCGGGACGCCCGCTCGTAATCGATGTCCCGAAGCGTCGCGGCATTCGCCGTGAGATCCGCCAGGAGCCGCGTCTGAATGGCGCCGCGCAATTGCGCGGTCCGATATGAAATCTCATGGTGAAACATCACCATGGAGTAACGTGGGATGAAGCGCCCCGGATGCCGGCGCTCGAGTTCCAAGGCCAGGGTTTGCTGAAGGCGGAATCGCGGATCGACGACCCGTTCGCGCATCTCCAGATAATTTTCCAGCGCCATTGCGGCGATTGCGTCCGTGTTGGGCTTGCGTGACGCGAAAAACTCCGCGAATACATTCTGCCATGTGGAGTTGCGGGCCACGCAGGCGTCGAATTCGAGGCAGTCCTCGAAACAGCAATTCATCCCCTGCCCGTGGAACGGGACGATGGCGTGCGCGGCGTCGCCGATGAGCGCGGCCGTTCCGCCCGCGCTCCACCCGTTCGCATAGACCGTGCCCAGGAATCCGGTCGGATGCTCCTTGAATTCGGCGACGCAGTTCGGCATCAAACCGTAGACGTCGGGAAACTGCGTCTGAATAAACCGCTCGATTTCAAACGGCGATGTGAGTGCTTCGAAACTCACCGCACCGCGCTTCGACAGGAACAGGGTTGCGGTGAAGCTGCCATCCGCATTGGGCAGCGCGATCAGCATGAAGTTTCCACGCGGCCAGATGTGGAGCGCGTCCGACATCATTCGATAGGCGCCGTTCGGGCCTGAAGGAATCGACAATTCCTTGTAGCCGTGCTCGAGTTCCGTCTCTTGGCTCTCGATGAGCCCCCGCGCGGCCATGCGACGTCGTATCAGGGAACCGGCACCGTCCGCCGCCAGCAGGGGCTGCATGTCTTGCATGGGGACACTCGAAAGTCGGTCCCGCCGGATATCGCGTATCTGCGCGGCGCCGTTCTCGAAATCGACGTCTTCGAGCCGGTGTTCGAAGCGAGTCTCGACGCCGGGTAATCGCGCTGCCGTATCCAACAAGGCTTGATTGAGCCGATGGCGGGAAATCGAATGGATGACCTCACCGGGACGCCGGCCGTAGAGATGCAGTGATTGAGCGCCGGACTGCTCATGGACGAGCCGTCCGCGCATCGTCACCAACGCTCCGGCGATAGCGTCCGACACCCCCGCCACTTTGAGGGCGTGTATGCCGCGATCGGCCAGGGCGAGGTTGATGGACCTTCCCGATTCACCGAAGTTGCCGCGGGGGTCGGTGCGAGTCTCATAGAGGGTGACTTTGAGGCCGCGCCGCTGCAATAGGATCGCCAGCAGAGCGCCGGTGGGGCCGGCGCCGATGATGTTCACAGAAGCGCCCTCACGCATCGAATGCACCGCCAGGCTTTCGCGCGGTCACGGGGTTATCGTGCGGGTCAGCATATCGACTGCGTGGAATACATCGCTGAACGAGTTGTACAGCGGAGTCGGCGCCAACCGTAGGATATCCGGCTCGCGCCAGTCGCCGATAACGCCGGCCGCCGTCAACCGCTCATGGCATCGCCTGGCCTCGCGTGCCGGCTTCGCGATGCGGAGGCTCAATTGGCACCCACGATCGTCGGCGGCGCCGGGAGTGATGATGTCGACCAGTCCCGGCAGCAGACCCTCGACAAGCTGCTGCAGGAAGGCTGTCAACAGGATCGACTTTTCACGCAGCCGTCGAATGTCGGCACGTTTGAATATATCGAGCGACGCCAGCAGGGGGGCGGTGGATAGAATCGGAGGATTGCTGATCTGCCAGCCCTCGGCGCCGGGGATTGGGGTGAATTCGGGGCCCATCTCGAAGCGGGTCGCCTTGGCCTGACCCCACCACCCGGCCAACCGAGGCAATTCGGCGCGATGTGCGTGGCGCGCATGGACGAAACAGCCGCCGACCGCACCCGGTCCGGCGTTGAGATACTTGTAACTGCACCATACCGCGAAATCGGCGTTCCAATCGTGCAGCGTCAGCAGCGTATTGCCCACCGCGTGCGCCAAGTCCAGACCCACGGCGGCGCCGATGCGGTGCGCAGCGCCGATCAGCGGTTCAAGGTCCAAGCATTGACCGCTCAGATACTGAACTCCCGGCAACAGCACCAGCGCGAGGCGCGGCCCCTCGCGCTCGATGACGGAGATCAAATCTTCGGTGCGCAAATGGCGTTCGCCGGGACGCGGCCCGACTTCGATGAGATGCTCTGCGGCGCGGAGCCCGTGCAATTCCAGCTGCGAAACGACGGCGTATCGGTCCGATGGAAAAGCGTCCTTTTCCACCAGTATCCGATTGCGCGCCCCGGCAGGCCTGAAAAAAGTCACCATCATCAAATGGAGATTCACGGTGAGTGAATTCATGGCGACCACTTCAGTCTCGCCCGCACCCACCAGGTCGGCGAGCGGCGCCGCGACCGCCTCGTGATAACCGATCCAAGGTCGCTTCGCCTCGTGATGCCCGAGGACGCCGAGGCGGCGCCAATCGGCCAATTCCTCCTCCACATAGCGGGTGGTCGACTTTGCCTGCAAGCCCAATGAATGGCCGGCGAGGTAGAGCATTTTGCGGCCGCCGGAATCGAATGGATGATGAAATTCGGCCGCAAAGGACGCGAGCGGGTCGCGGCTGTCGTGGGCCTGCGCGGCGCCCGCGTTGAGTTCGGGATGTTTCAGGTGGGCGCTGCCATCACCGTGCCGCAGGCGCTGCAGGTGCGGTGTCGGGTGTTCGAAAAGAAGCGCGAGAAAACGGCAGGCAGTTCGGTCTCGATGTTGCGCACGGCAATTCGCTCCAAATACAACCGGTTTCCGCAGTTTTCGCAGTACCAGGAAAAGCCGTCCATTTCATCCGGCCCGCGACGGCGCTCGACCACGATTCCGATCGTACCGGCGGGGCGCTGCGGCGAGTGCGGTATTTCCGGCGGCAACAAAAACAGGTCGCCCTCGCGAATCGGCATATCGATGATCCGCCCGTGCTCGACGATGCGCAGCACGATATCGCCCTCGAGCTGCAGGAATAATTCTTCGCCCGGATCGTGATGAAAGTCCTTGCGGGAATTGGGTCCACCGACGGCCATGACGATGAGATCACTGTCCTGAAACAGCAGTTTGTTGCCCACGGGCGGTTTCAGCAGGTGGCGATTCTGGTCGACCCACAACTTGAGATTGAAAGGCGCGGAAATCTGCATCACCGCATTATACCGGCACCGTGAAACTTCGATGCCATCCGCGCGGTCATAGCCTGCATGAGTGTCTCAACGCACAACGGCCCGGTGCGGAAGGGCGTCTTCTGGAGTCTGGCCGTCATGGCCGCGCAGAACTGCGCTGCGGTGGCGGCACCTCAGCCGGCCGCCCCTCCGCCGGCCGCCCCCGTCGCGGGCATTCCAGTGGCCGCCGTCTGGCGCGAGCAGCACCTGAATTTCTTCTACATGGGGCGCACGTCGCGCTATTCCTGCGACGGCCTGCGCGACAAGGTTCGGGCCATGCTGCTCGACCTTGGGGCGCGCCGCGATCTGAAAATCGCGGCGATCGGCTGCGAGGATACCGGACAGATGCGCGCCCGTTCGCCGGCGCCCAGTCTCAACATCACCTTCTCCGCGCCGGCGCTGCCGGATCGGACCGTGAAGCCGTTGCACGAGGGCGACTTGTCCGCCACCGACGCGCGCTTCGAATCGTTCACCATCGCCAGCGACACCTTCCGCAACCTGGGGTTCGGGGACTGCGAACTGGTGGAGGAATTCACCCACCAGATTTTGCCGAAGTTGGTGACGCGCGCGCTGAAGAGCGACATTACCTGTGTGCCCCATCAGGCGAGCGGCAGCCGGTTTCTGGTGAGGGGCGAGATATTGAAGCCGTTGCCGCGCGCGGAACAGGCCGCCGGCCGCTAGGAGCCGCTAGGAGCCTGTCCAGGCGTCAGGGTACCTTGAATCCAGGGCATGCGACCTGTACGGGCGCGGCGTGCGGGTCATCGAGCCGGAGAGCCGTGAGACTGCCGCCCCAGACGCATCCCGTATCGAGGCTCACCACCCTCGACGTGTTCAAGAATCCCAGGGTGGACCAATGACCGAAGACCACGCGCGCTCCGTGCCAGCGAGCGCCGGGAGCCTCGAACCAGGGTATCAGCGGCTTGGCCTGCGGCTTGTTCGGTGATCCCTTGGCGCGCAGCGCCAGTCGGCCCGCGGCGTCGACATAGCGCAGGCGGGTGAAGCAGTTGACGATGAAGCGCAGGCGTTCGGCTCCGGCGAGGGCGTCATCCCAGCGCGACGGTTCGTCGCCGTACATCATTCGAAATACCCGTACGGGATCTTTCTGCAGCGCGTGCTCGACTTCGCGTGCGCAGGCTCGCGCCGTCGACATATCCCATTGCGGCGGCAGGCCGGCGTGCACGAGGGACAGGTTGAGCGCCCGATCTTCGTGCATGAGCGGCCGGTGCAGAAGCCATTCCAGAAGCGCTTTGCGGTCCGGCGCCGCTAGGATGTCATCGAGCGTATCGTCGTTTCGAACGGGCGAAAGTCCCAGGGCGACCGCCAACAGATGTAGGTCATGATTTCCGAGGACGACCGTGGCGGCATCGCCCATCGCGCGGATCCGCCGCAGTGCCTGCAGTGATTCGGGCCCGCGGTTGACGAGATCGCCGACGAACCAAAGCCGGTCGCGATCGGCAGAAAATCCGATCGCGTCGAGCAACGCTTCGAGTTCGGTGTCGCAGCCTTGAATATCGCCGATAGCGTAGAGACCCACTTCAGTGCAGTACCCCGGGCATTGCCAGCCGGAAAGGAGCGATCGGGGCATCGAAGTGCTGCCCGTCGTCGGCGATCATCTGATAGCTGCCTTGCATCGTGCCGACCGGAGTCTCGATGACGGCGCCGCTGGAGTAGCGAAATCCCTGACCGGGTTTGAGGTACGGCTGCTCGCCGACCACGCCATCGCCGCGTGTTTCCTTCACGTTGCCGTTGGCGTCGGTGATGATCCAGTGGCGGGTCAGCAGCCGGGCCGGTACCTGGCCTTCGTTGCGGATCGTGATGGTGTAGGAAAATACGAACCGCTTGTCCCGCGGATCGGACTGTTCCTCGATGTACGACGTCTCAACCTCGACACGGATTTTCAGGGTGGGAGGCTCGGTTAGCTCCATTTCGATTACCTTAGGCGCACTGCAAGCACGTCGCAACGGGCGGCGTGCAGGACAGCGTCCTCGGTAAAGTTGACCAGAATGGCGAGACCGTGGCGTTCGCGGCTGCCAACCACGATCAAATCCACGCCTTCGTCGTCGGCCACCCGCAGGATCTCCGCCTTGATGTTGCCGGCCTCCACGCGCAGCGCGGCTCGTTCCAGGCCGAGCCGGGTCGCCAGTTCCTTCAGTTTCGTGCGCGACCGCCGGATGAGCTCTTCTTCGATCTGCACGGTGGGCATCAAGGATTCGCCCATGGGTTCGACGGGCACGAACTCGACGACGTGCAGCGCGACGATCGCGGCCTTCGAATAGGCGGCAAGGTCGCGTGCGGCGACGGCAACCTGTTCGCTATCGTCGGATAGATCGAGCACCACCAATAGTTTGTGATATCCGGGCATTTGAGCCCGGAGTATAACGGAACGCGACCACAAGGAGCGGTCACGGGGAATACTCAGACAGGCTCCTAGGCGCTTTGTCGCAGGGATTCGGCGTGCAGGCGGCAGTAGTGCGACGCCAGCAACCCGAATTGCGCCGGCGCCAGCGTCTCCGGCCTCAAACTCGGATCGATGCCGCAGGCTTCGATGTCCGAACTCGTGAGGAGACTCTTCAGACCGTTGCGCAAGGTTTTGCGGCGGTGAGAAAAGGCGGCCGTCACCAACGTGCGGAGCACGCCGTCGTTGCCGATGTCGAATCGCGGTGCGATAGCGGGCCGCAGCCGCACGATGGCGGACCACACTTTGGGACGGGGCGTGAAGGCCCCGGGTCCGACGTCGAACAAGGCCTCGACTTCGGCGTACGCGGCCAGCATCACCGTCAATCTCCCGTATTCCTTGCCGCCGGGTTGTGCTGCCATGCGGTCCACGACCTCCTTTTGCAGCATGAAATGCATGTCGCCGATCGCGGCGCGCTGCCGCAGCAGCCGAAACAACAACGGCGTGGAAATATTGTAGGGAAGGTTGCCGACGATGCGGAGCGGCGGTCCTCCGCCGCGCAAGGCGATGAAGTCCGTATCGAGCACATTCTCCACGTGTACGCGCAGGTGCGCTTCGCCCCTGGAATCAAGTTCAAGCGCGCGCGCGAGATCGCGGTCGATTTCGATGACATCCATGTCCTTGGCGCGCGCCAACAGTCCCCAGGTCAGCGCGCCCCGGCCCGGCCCGACTTCGACGAGGCGCTCACCGACAACCGGAGCCACGGCATCGACGATGCGGCGAATGATGCCGGGATCATGCAGAAAATGCTGCCCGAATCGCTTGCGTACCTGCATGACCCTCAGGCTCCGCAGGTCAGGGTGACCGCGAGCGACAAGGCCGCACGCAGGCTTCCCACGTCGGCGCCGCCGGTGCGCGCCAGCGGTAGTGCGGTCCCGTGATCGACGCTGGTTCGCAGAATCGGAAGTCCCAGGGTCAGGTTCACCGCATTGCCGAAGCCCACATGCTTGAGGACGGGAAGTCCTTGATCGTGGTACATCGCGACCACCACGTCCGTGTTCGCGAGATATTGGGGCGCGAACGCCGTGTCCGCCGGAACAGGACCGCGAACGTCCATGCCCTCGGCGCGCAACCGCGTCAGTACCGGCTCGATCACGTTGATCTCTTCGCGGCCCAGGTGACCCGATTCGCCGGCGTGGGGATTCAATCCGAGGACCGTAATGCGCGGCCGACCAAGTCCGAAATGGCGTTCCACGTCAGTGTGCACGATGCGCAGCGTGGCGAGCAGCCGTTCGGGGGTGATCGCACGCGGAACGTCGGCAAGTGCGAGATGCGTGGTGACCAGGGCGACCCGCAGTTCGCCGGCCAGCAGCATCATGACGGGCAGGGCGGCCCGGGTTCTCGCCGCCAGATATTCCGTGTGCCCCGTGAACTCGAAGCCGGCGTCCATGATGACGCTCTTCTGCACAGGTGCCGTCACCATGGCGGCGAACTCGCCATTCATGCAGCCGTCGCAGGCGCGATCCAGAAGTTCGACGACATAAGCCGCGTTGCGCACGTCCAAACCGCCGGCGGTCACGGGATGCGCGGTCGGCACGTGCAGAACGGTCATGGTTCCGCCTAGATGTGCGGCGGCGGGCTTGGAGGCGTCGTAGTCGAGAATGCGCAGCGGCTGTCCCAAGTCGACCGCGGCCTGCTCGAGCAGCGAGGCGTCGCCCGCAACCACCAGGGCGGCCCGCCAATCCGTCCGTGCCAGCATGACGCAGATGTCGGGACCTATTCCCGCTGGCTCCCCCGACGTGACGATGATCCGCGGTACGTACACTACATCTCGGCGAAGATGACCAAGAGGTGCGGCATGATTACATTTTGACCTCGACGAAAGCTTCGTCGCGTAAACGGCGCAGCCAGAGCTCGGTCTCTTCGTCCGCCTTGCTTTCACGGATGGCCGCGAAGGCGCGCTGCCGGCGCATGTCGTCGGTGCTGTCGTACGTGCGGGTGCCGAGCACCTGGACGATGTGCCAGCCGTAGCGGGTCTTGAACGGTTCGCTTATTTCGTTTTCTTTGAGGTTGGCGATCGCCTTGTCGAACTCAGGCACAAAAGTGCCCGGCCCGCTCCAACCCAAATCGCCTCCATCAGGCGCCGACCCCGAATCTTCCGAAGTCGCCGAAGCAATGCCGGCGAAAGCCTCTCCCTTCTGGATGCGATCGCGCAACTTGCCGAGCTTTTGCCGAACGGTCTCGTCGTCGTCGAGTTCATTCGGCTTCAGCAGGATGTGGCGCACGTGGATCTGATTGACGATGACCTGCGCTTCGCCGCTGCGGCGCTCGTTGAGCTTGACGATGTGAAAGCCGCTGGGGGTGCGCACGGGTTCGCTCACTTCGCCGGGCTTCATTTTCGTGACCAGCTCCAAAATGAACTGGGGCAGCTGCGTCCCCTTGCGCCATCCCAATTGCCCGCCGTCGAGGGCGGTCTGGCTGTTCGAATTCGCGATGGCGAGCTGGCCGAAGTCCTCGCCCTTGGCCGCGCGCGACGAAAGATCCTGGGCCTTTTTCGTGATCTCGTCGAGCTGCTGGGGTGTGGCCGCCGCCGGCAACGACAACAGAATGTGCGATACATTGAATTCGTCGTTCGCCGCCGAACTCTGCTGGCGCGCCAGGTATTGTTCCAATTCATGCGGCGTGACGTTGATGTGGGCGATGACGTCGCGCTGCCGCAGGGTGCTCAAGGTCAACTCCCGGCGCATGGACTCGCGGTATTGCTTGTAGTCCACGCCCTGGGCTTCCAACGCCGTGGGCAGTTGATCGAACGGGATCTTGTTGCGTTGGGCGATCTCCTGCAGCGCGCCGTTCAATTGCTCGTCGGAGATCGTGAGACCCACCCGCTTGGCCCGCTGCGCCTGAATCTCCTGTAAAATCAAGCGGTCGAGCACCTGCTGCTTGAGCACGCTCTGCGACGGCAATTCCACCTTTTGTTCCTGGAGACGCTTGGTCACCGAATCCATCTGTGAATCCAGCTCGCTTTTCAGCACCAAGCCTTCATTCACGATGGCCGCGATGCGATCGAGCATCTCGCCATGGACGCCGATGTCGCGCGTTTGCGCCCGTAGCATCGTCGTGGCGGGGCCGACGGCGGCTAAAACCAAGAGAACGGCAGCAAATTTGCGCATAGACCGGCTTTTCTCGAATAATTTAAGTTCGGAGAGGGGAACAATGGTCCTTTACGGGGCCGTCGAGTCGCGGGCTGCATAACCGCGGATCTCCTTCTCCAAGTAGGAATCCGCAGCCTTTCCGACCGAGCTGAAGCCCGTCAGTTCCAATTGTAATGCAATCGACGTATCCAGTCCTCCGGTAAGGCTGCCCGGCACTCGCCGGAGGTACCGGCGCTGCACGATCTGGATGCGCCAGCAGCAGCTTTTGTACTCGAATCCCGCCACTTGCTCGATGGTTTCCTTGTCCTGAATGGAATAGACCAAACGGCCCACCGTGTTCCAGTGATCGGCGATGGGCCACGCGAAGGATCCGTCCCATTGCCGCAAAATGCCCGTCTGGAAGCTGTAGCCGACATTCACGACCTTTTCCGGGTCGGGGTGATATTGGACCGCAATTTCGGATTTATCCGTATGAGAGGTGTAGGGATTCCACAAATAATTCAAGTTGACGGTCAGGTGCTTGTACGCCGTCAGGTCCACTTCCGCGACGAGATCCGAGGCGGGAAAGGCCCCGTTTTGCGAGAGGGCATTGCCGGGTGCGACCACCGCGAGCTCCCCCGTCGAGGTCAGGTACATCTGCCCCGGCATGGCGGGCCCGCTTTGCGCGCGCGAGGTCATGAAGAGCGCTCCCCCCGGCAGGGCGAGCGGATTGACGACGGGTAAAAGACTGGGGGGCTGCCCGGTGGCGATCAGGAAGGCGTCGCTGGGCAAGGTCACGCGGGGAATCGAGAAATAGCGAATCTGGCCGATGGTCGCCGACAGGTACTGGGTGCCCGTCACATGGTCGAACAACCGGCTGGTCAGTCCCACGGCCATCTGGTTCGCATCGCCGATGCGGTCCTCGCCGACATATCGATTGGTCCGGAACAGTTCTGTCAAATTGAGGTCCGGAAGCGCGGTGTCGAAAATCGGCAATTCGTTTTGGTTGCGGTAGGGGACGTAGCTGTACACCAGCCGCGGCTCGAGCGTTTGAGTGCGTTGTTTTGCCGAACCGGCGTCGCGCTCGAACACGAGACCCGCGTCCAGGCGCGCGTAAGGCAAAGTGCGGGATGGCGTACTCGGATTGCCGCCCGTGGCGTTCTGCAAGTCGTATTGCGTGAAGTGATAGCCGACGGCAGGTTCGAAAAAGTAGCCGGATCCGCGGTTCGACCAGCGAATTTCCGGCGCTACGTTCAGACGTACGCCGGTGGGTCCGACTCCCCGCAGGAAGTTGGTGGCCTCCCCGTCCAAGGCAAGCTCGAGATGACTGTTCGGGACGGGCCAGAGGCCTTCCACTTCGATTCTCGGGACTCGCGAGTAGGGACGATCGCCGGCGAGCACTGCGGTGTCGATGGTCTGGAAATTCTGCAGCTCGCCGCGGATGCGCCAGACGTCGTCGTAATACCTGACGTCGGCGCGCCGCTCCAGGTAGGTCACGCTGGTCTGTTCCGAGCCCACGGCAAAGTCGGAAAAATAATTGCTGTCGCTGACCGTGGCAATGTCGGTGTCGAAGCGCAGCCCTGGCTTCAAATCGGTGACGTCGGTGAAATGGAAGTAGGCGCGGTCGCTGTGCTCGATCCGGTCGTTCGGCAGGAAATTCGCCTCAATATGCCCATGCGAGGCTGCCGTGAGATACCGGAAGTCCGGACCCAGTTGAACTCCGCGGGCGGATAGGTAACCGGGAGTCAGCGTCAAGTCATAGTTGGGCGCGAGATTGAAGTAATAGGGGACCTGAAGCTGGTAGCCGTTGCTGCTGGAGTGTCCAAAGCTGGGAAACAGAACACCGCTCTTGCGCTCATCGCCCAATGGAAAGGAGATGTACGGCGTGTAGAAGAGCGGGACGTTCTTGAAGCGCATGAGGACGTGGCGCCCCGTGCCTACCTGGCCGGAAGTGTCCAGGTTGATCGAGGAGGCCTGCAGCATCCAGTCTTCGTTGCCGACCGGGCAGGTGGTGTAGCGAACTTGCGCCAGCGCCACCTTGCCGTCGGGATGCACCGTCAACTCGCGTGCGACGCCGCGGCCGTTTCTGTCCAGGATCTGAAAGTTCGCCTTGTCGAAATCGGCGCCGCCCACCGTGTCGTAGATGCCGGTGTCGCTCTTGATGCGGAGTTTTGGATCTTCGAAATCGACTCCGCCCTTGACAGACATTTTGCCGGTCTTGTAGTCGTAGTTCATCGAGTCCGCAGAGACGGTGCGCGCGTCCTGACGGACCGTCACCCGGCCGCTCACCGCCGCGTGGCCCTCGGCATCGACCATCGCATCATCGCTGTCGATATGGATGAGATGATCGTCCGCACCGAGGGGAACGCCTAAAGCGGCAGTGTGCTTGGGGGGGGCGGGGCACATATCCCCCGCATGAGCCATCGAAGCGGCCGCAAAATATGAGAAAACGACCAATGCGGCTCGAACGTGGGAAGCCATGGGCAAAGTGAATCGCCTTAATCGGTATACTTGAAACCGCCGCATTTGCGGTGTGTGAATGGTCAAGCATGGGTCTACCGGATGCAAGCGATTCCCGCCTCGCGGCGCTCACGCGATGGGTTGTCGACGATTTGGGATTCACCGGCAGCCGAATCGAACCGGCATCCGCCGATGCGAGCTTTCGCCGCTATTTTCGCGTTACCCGCGGTGCGGACACTTGCATCGTGATGGATGCTCCGCCGGAGAAGGAAAATGTCGCACCGTTCGTCAGTATCGCGCAGGCGCTGGCCGGCATGAACTTGAACGTGCCCATCGTGCTGGCGCGGGACGTGTCCCAGGGCTTGCTGCTGCTGTCGGATCTGGGGTCCAGTCAATACCTCGACGAACTCACGGCGGACCGGGAGGTCGACCGGCTGTATGCCGATGCGCTCGAGGCGCTGGTGACGATGCAGACCGCCGGAGGCGCGGCGGCGCGCAGCCTGCCGGTCTACGATCGAGCATTGCTCCTGCGTGAGATGGAACTGCTTCCCGAATGGTTCTTGGGCCGGCATCTCGGGGTCGCCGTAGGGGCGCACGAGCGCCGCTTGCTGGATCGATTGTTCGACGCGTTGGTGCAAGCCGCGCTGTCGCAACCTGCCGCTTTCGTGCATCGAGATTATCACTCGCGAAATCTCCTGCTCACTGCCGAGCGCAATCCCGGCATCCTCGACTTCCAGGATGCGGTGCGGGGACCCGTCACCTACGATGCGGTCTCGCTGCTCAAGGACTGCTACATCGCCTGGCCGCCGGAACGGGTGCGGGGGTGGGTACTCGGCTATCGTGAAAGGTTGCAAGGGGCCGGCATGGGAGTTGGGGCCGACGCCGCTGAATTCCTTCGTTGGTTTGACCTGATGGGGCTGCAGCGGCACATCAAAGTGCTCGGCATTTTCGCGCGGCTCTATTACCGCGACGGCAAGCGCGGTTATCTCAAGGACCTGCCGCGGGTTCTCGACTACACCAGGGCCACCGCGGCGGCCCATCCCGAAACCGCGGAGTTTGCGGATTTTTTGACCACACACATCGATCCTGCATTCGGAGCCGCTCAGGCGCGGGTCGGCGAGAGTTCCGCGACTCCATGACGGCCCGAAAGCCGCGCGCGGCGATGATATTGGCGGCAGGACGCGGCGAACGCATGCGCCCGCTGACCGACACCGTGCCGAAGCCCTTGCTCCGCATCCGGGGTAAACCGTTGATCGAACGCCACGTCGAACGTTTGGCGCAGGCCGGGATCGAGCGGATCGTCATCAATCTCGCCTGGCTGGGGGGGATGATCCGCGACTATTTGGGCGACGGTGCCCGCCACGGCGTCTCGATTCTTTACAGCGAGGAGTCGCCGCACGCGCTCGAGACGGCCGGAGGCATTTTTCGCGCGCTGCCGCTGCTCGGTCCGGGGCCGTTCTTGGTCGTGAACGGCGACATCTTCACCGACTATGGCTTCGAGCGCCTGTCGCTGGACGACGAGCGTGACGCGCATTTGGTGCTGGTCCCGAATCCGCCCCAACATCCCCGGGGTGATTTCGGCCTGCAAGGGGACGTTGCGGTTCCGGCCGCCGACCAGCAATACACCTTCGCGGGAATTGCGGCGTATCGGAACGACTTCTTTTCGGGCTGCGAGGACGGCGTGTTTCCGTTGAAGCCGCTGCTGGTGCGCTGCATGGCCGCGAGACGCTGCCGCGCCGAGCTGTACACCGGCCTGTGGGAGGATGTGGGCACGCCGGAGCGCCTGGAGGCACTGAACGGCTAGGGTGGAGTACAATCGTCGCCATGTCGGAATTCAAGGGCATCCCCATCGCGCACGAGCCGCGCCCCGCCGGCATCGGCGAGCTCCGCCTCGCGCGAAGCGGCGAGAAATACACGACTCCGCAGGGCTTTACCGCCATCAAGGACGGGATCAAGGCTTCCGCGTCGGGGGCCGCCGCGCTGCGCAAGCCACCGTGGTTGCGGGCGCCCATGGCGAGCGGCGCGGAATTCGCCGCCGTCAAGAGCATCGTTCGCGAACACCGCTTGAGCACTGTGTGCGAAGAGGCGAAATGCCCCAACATCGGTGAATGCTGGAATGCGGGCACCGCGACCATCATGTTGATGGGGGCCGTTTGCACCCGCGCCTGCCGGTTCTGTGCCGTGGATACCGGCAACCCGCGCGGCTGGCTCGACCTGGAGGAGCCGGAAAACGTGGCCCGTTCGGTCGAATTGATGGGTCTGAAATATGTCGTGCTCACGTCGGTCAATCGAGATGATTTGCCGGACGGCGGAGCGGCGCACTACGCCGCCGCCATTCGCGCCATCAAACGGCGCAATCCCGGTACCGCCGTCGAGGCGTTGACGCCCGATTTCGAGGGGGTGTTCGAGGACGTCCGTACCGTCGTGGACTCGGGCCTCGACGTATTCGCACAGAATGTCGAAACGGTGAGGCGTCTCACCCATCCGGTACGCGATCCGCGCGCGGGCTATGCGCAAACCATCGAGGTGCTCAGGGCTGCGAAGCAGCATCGGCCGGCGGTGCTGACGAAGACCAGTTTGATGCTGGGCCTCGGGGAGACCGATCAGGAAATACGCGACACCATGGCCGATTTGCGCGACGCTGCGGTCGACATTCTCACGCTGGGTCAGTATCTGCGACCGACACCCAATCATTTGAACATCGAGCGTTTCGTGACGCCGGATGAATTCGACCGTTATCGTGAGTGGGCGCTATCCCTGGGTTTTCTGGAATGCGTCTCGGGTCCGCTGGTCCGCTCGAGCTACCGCGCGGAACAGGCGCTTGCCCGCAACAACGCCGGCCTCGACAACGGCAAGCTCCCCGCTGCGGCGGCGGCCGATGCGCGCTGACGAGGTGGACGCCACCCCGCGGGTCGTGCATTTGGGCCTGGTGGAGTATGAACCCACCTGGCGGGCGATGCAGAAGTTCACCGACAACCGCGACCCGTCGACACCCGATGAAATCTGGCTGGTCGAACATCCCCCGGTGTTCACGCTGGGATTGAATGCGAGCCGCGAGCACGTCCTCTCGCCCGCCGACATCCCGGTGATTCAGATCGACCGCGGGGGTCAAGTTACCTACCATGGCCCCGGCCAGCTCGTGGTCTATCTGCTCATCGATATTCGCCGTCACGCCATGGGCGTGCGGCAATTGGTGGTGGCGCTCGAAAACGCGATCATTGCTTACGCGCGCGAGGTGGGTGTCACCGCGAGCGGCTCGCGGGAGGCGCCCGGGGTCTATGTCGGCGCCGCCAAGCTTGCCAGCATCGGCTTGCGCATTCGGCGCGGCGCCAGTTATCACGGTCTCGCGCTCAATGTGTCGGTCGATCTGCGGCCTTTCGAGCGCATCAACGTCTGCGGCTATCGCGGGCTCGGCGTAACTCGTCTCGCGGACTTATGCGGTGTTACCGAGGTGCGGGCGGCGGCGCTCGGTCTCACCCCGCACCTGTTGCGCGAGCTCAAGTTCGTGCCGCGCGAGGGCGCGGCGCCGGCTCACAGCGCCATCAACACGGATTTGCAAGCCGTCAGTTCCCTGTAGATATCGTCGAGCTGTTTCCGGCTCGAAGCTCGAACCATGTAGGTCAACGCCAGGAAGTTGCCGTCGCCGCTGGTGCGCGTACGCACGCTCGCGTCGGCGAGCGGGCCTGCATGGCGTTCGATGATGGCCTGCGTGAGCGCGCGCAGGTTGCTGTCGTGGCGGCCCATCACTTTGATGGGAAAGTCGCTGGGAAACTCTTGAAGAGTCTCGTCGGTCATAGCGCCGGCGTCCCGGACAGGCCGCGCGTGAAGTCGACGAAGGCGGCATGCATGCGCTTGAACAACGGCCCGGGCTTGCCGCTACCGACGGCCTTGCCGTCGAGGACGGTCACGGGTAGCACGCCGCGCGTTGCAAAGCTCAGCCAGATTTCGCCGGCCGAGCGCAGCATCGCTTCCGATACCCGGCTCGTGTCGCAATCCAATGTGAGACGCGCCGCGAGTTCGGTCACCACATCGCGAGTGGTGCCCGGCAAAATGTGCTGGCCGTTGGGCGGCGTATGGATGACGCCGTCCGATATCACATGAACGGCGGTCGAGGATCCTTCGGTCAGCTCGCCGTTCTCGAGCATGATGGTCTCGAAGGCGCCGGCATCGGCCGCCATTTTTTTCAGCAGGATATTCGCCAGAAGCGCGGTGGACTTGATGTCGCGCCGCGCCCAGCGGATATCGCGCGTCGTCACCGCGGACACGCCTTGCTCGAGCATTGCCGCGGGCAGAGGATCGAGCGCCGTCACGTAGGCAAAAAGGGTCGGCGTCAGCCCGTCGGGCCAGGCGTGATTGCGGCCGTGCTCGGCTCCGCGGCTCACCTGAAGATAAATATAGCAGTCCGTTCCGCCCGCGGGCGCCACGAGCTGCGCGCAGATGGCGGCCCATTCCGCGTGCGTCCGAGGCACCGGCATGCGAATGGCCGCGAGGCTGCGGTTCAGCCGGTCCAGGTGTTCGCGCAATCTGAAAGGGCGGCCGCCGTAGACGGGAATCACCTCGTAAACCGCATCGCCGAACAGAAAAGCGCGATCCAACGGCGACACTCGCGCTTCGGACAGCGGCAGGAAGGCGCCGTTCAAATAGCAGATTGGCAGTGTTTCGCTCACGCGAACCACAACCGGATGGTGTCGATGAGGCGCCGCCACCACCCGCCGGCCGCGACGCTTTTGAGCGGATGCACCGGCAGGGTCGCGAGTGTCTGATTCCCTGCGAATACACGCAGCTGACCGACATTTGCGTCGGGTGAAAGCGGTGCGATCAGCCGCGGCTGAACATCCACCGCGGTCTTGACGTCGCCCGCCTGGCCCCGCGGCAACGTGATGTACAGATCGTCCTTGACGCCGACATCCACCGGCGACGCAGCCGCTTTCCACACTTTGGCCGAGGCGAGTGCGGCGCCGCCCTTGACGACCACCTTGGTGTCGTAAAAAGTGAAGCCGTAGTTGAGCAAGGCGCCACTCGCATTTTCACGTCCTTTCATGCTGGTCGAGCCGAGCACGACGGACACGAGGCGCATTCCATCGCGCAGCGCCGAGGTGACCAGACAGAAACCCGCCGAATCGGTGTGGCCGGTCTTCAGTCCGTCGACGCTGGGATCCCGTCCGAGCAGGCCATTGCGGTTCTGCTGCTTGATGCCGTTGTGCTCGAACTCGCGTACCGAGTAGTACTTGTAGTACTGGGGAAAGTCGCGAATCATGGCGACGGCGAGCAAGGACATGTCGCGCGCCGTGGTGTAGTGCTGCGGAGAAGGCAGTCCGGAGCTGTTTTCGAAGTGCGTGCCCACCATGCCGAGACGCGCCGCGGTGGCGTTCATGAGTTGCGCGAAGGTCCCTTCGGTTCCCGCGATACGCTCCGCCAGTGCGATCGTCGCATCGTTTCCCGATTGCACGATCATTCCCAATATCAGCAATTCCACAGACACCGGCTTGCCGAGTTCTATGAAGGTTCGAGAACCTTCGGATCGCCAGGCGTGTTCGCTGACCACCACCGGCTCATCGAGCTTGAGCTTGCCCGCGGCCAACTCTTGAAAGACCAGATATGCCGTCATCAGTTTGGTGAGGCTTGCCGGTTCCTCGCGCGCCACGGCTTCCTGCGACGCGAGCACTTTGCCGGTGCGATAGTCGACGACGATGTAGGACCGCGCATCGACGGTCGGTGCCGTCGGAATCGGCGTGGCGGCACGGGGCGGCGCCTGGGCGACAGCGGAGGAGAACACGGCGACGAGAACCAAACTCAGCAGGGGACGGAACATGAGTGGGAATACCTTGATAAAATTACCTAGTCCAACGCGAGATGTGCATCGTGCACGCCGCTGCGCTCCAGCGCCGCCACGATCCGGTCGAATTCCGGAACGTCGGGAACGGGACCGATGCGCACTCGATACATCTTGCGGCCTGCGATGAGGTCATCGCGCACGAAAATTTTGCCGTATCCGCCGCCGCGCAATTTGGCGGCCAAATGCTCGGCGTTGGCCGGATCGGCGAAGGCGCCCGCCTGCACGAACAACACGGTCCGCACCGCGGCGCTCGGGGCGGACCCGGACTCCGGGGTCGCGGCACCGGATGTGCCTGGGGCCGTTGCGGCTCCCGCCGATACCGCGCCGGTCGATGCTGCGGCGCCCGCCTGGCCGCTGGACGGGCTCGCCTGGGCCGCGCTCAGCAGCGTTGTTCCAGGATTGGGCACGGTCGGCGGGGAATCGAGCGCGCGCACTTCCACCATGGCGGTCCCGTTGCGGAGCATGTCGAGCCGGGAGGCGGCGGTGTACGACAGGTCGATGATTCGATTGCCCACGAACGGTCCGCGGTCATTGACCCGCACGACGACGCTGCGGCCGTTCTGCAAATTCGTGACGCTCACATACGCGGGCAACGGCAGCGTTTTATGCGCGGCCGTCATGCCATACATGTCGTATCGCTCGCCGGTGGAGGTTTGCACCTTGTGAAAGCCCGGACCGTACCAGGAGGCGACCCCGCGCTCGACGTATGCCGCACTCGAGGACAGCACGTAGTAACGCTTGCCGAACACCGTATAAAACGGCGGATTGCCGCGGCGGGATCTTGCTTCCGCGCGCGGCGGCGCGTCCGGCACGACGGCGGGGACCGTGGCCGGCGGAGTGGGGGGAATGTCGTTATTCGATACCGGGGGAGCCGACGTCGTGAAGCAGCCGGCAAGCCCGAAGGCGGCGGCCAGCCCGACCAGGACGAGGAGCCTGCCACGGGAAATACTCAGGCAGGCGCGCACGACTGTCACGGCCTCGCGCTGATGGGTGGCGGCTGGCGCGACGCGGCGGCCAGCGGCGGCGCCTCCTTGAGGGCGGCCGCGTCGTGCAGGAGTATCCGTTGCTTCATGGCGGAGGCGAGTTCGTAGACCGCCATCGCGTACAACGCACTGTGGTTATAACGAGTGATCACGTAGAAGTTATTGTAGCCCACGCGCCAATGGACTCCGTCGGACTCGTCGGCGGCGATGAGCAGGGCGGGCGCTTCAGGCGGCAATGAACTGTCGAAGTTCACACCCTTCGCTTGCAGGGATTCGACGGTCTCCGACAGGGCCAGTTTGCGCCCGTCCAGTTCCGCGGTCTTCTCCCCGTCCACCGCCGCATCGCTCAGCACCGGTTCGCCGGCATTCCAGCCGTGTTCCTTGAGGTAGTTGCCCACGCTCGCGCAGACGTCCGCCCAATTGTTCCAGAGGTCGATGTGGCCGTCCGCGGTTGCGTCGACCGCATATCGGCGGTAGTTCGAGGGCATGAACTGCGGAGCTCCCATGGCCCCGGCGTAAGATCCCTTCACGGCCTTCGGGTCGAGACCCAGATCGCGAGCAAGCAAAATGAATTGTTCCAGCTCGTCGCGAAAAAACTTCGCGCGCGCCGGGTAGTCGAACGTCAGCGTGGCGAGCGCATCCAACACTCGATAGGACCCCGTGAGGCGGCCGTAAAACGTCTCGACGCCGACAATGGCCGCGAGGTACTCCGGGGCCACGCCGGTCTTGACGCTTGCGCGGTCGAGTTCCTGCCGGTGCGCTATCCAGAAGTCCGCGCCTTCCTGAATGCGCTTCTCGGTCAAGAAGATCGGGCGGTATTCGTACCACGGCTTGGACCTCTCCGCCGGCCGGTTCATGGCGTCGATGATGGCGGGTTGGCTTTTCGCCGCTTTCAGCAGCTTGCGCAGTTGCCGTTTGCTGATCGAATCCTTGGCGGAGACCTCGTCGATGAAGCTCTTGACGTCGGGGCGATGGGTATCGATGGCCGCGGCCGGACGGGCTCCCGCGCCGAGGACGACGAGAGCCGCGCAGAAGATCAGATGAAAATGCGAACCGCGCATCAGGAGCCGATCAGCTTGCGATGCGAATGCAGCGACATCAGAATGCCGAAGCCGGCCAGCAAGGTGACCATGGAAGTGCCTCCGTAGCTGATCATCGGCAGCGGCACCCCGACCACCGGCAGGATGCCGCTCACCATTCCCGAATTGACGAATACGTACACGAAGAAGCTCAGGGCGATCGCTCCGCCCGTCAGCCGCGCGAAGGTATCCTGGCCCTGGTTGGCGAGGTACAGGGCGCGCCCGATCACGGCGCCGTACAGCGTGAGAATCAGCAACTGGCCGAGCAAACCGAATTCTTCCCCGATAACCGCGAAGATGAAGTCAGTGGAGCGTTCCGGCAGGAATTCCAGCTGCGCCTGGCTGCCGTTCATATAGCCCTTGCCGAAGACCCCGCCCGAACCGATGGCGATCTGGGATTGAATGATGTGGTAGCCGGCACCCAACGGGTCGTTTTCGGGATTCAAGAACGTGAGTATGCGCTGGCGCTGGTAGTCGTGAATGAAATGCCAGCCGGCCCAAGCCGCGCCGCCGACGAGAGGTATGGATACCAGGATGATCTGCACCTGCAGTCCTGCCAGCAGCATCACGATCAGGCCGGAGGCGGCGATCAAGAGGGCAGTACCGAGATCAGGTTGAACCACGATCATCGCCGTCGGGATCCCGATCATGATGCCCATGACCAGCAAATCCTTGAAGGTGGGCGGCAGCGGCCGCTCGTGCATGTACCACGCGCACATCATCGGTACCGCAAGCTTCATGATCTCGGACGGTTGGAAGCGCATGAAACCCACATCCATCCAGCGCTGCGCGCCTTTGCCGATATGGCCGGTGAGCGCGACCACGACCAGCAACAGCACCCCGATGACGTACGCAATCGGGGCGAACAGACGCAGATACTGCGGGGTGGCCAGCCGGGCGAGCGCCAGCAGCGCGGCGACCGCGACGGCAATGTTCGCCAGATGGTGCTCGACCATTCGGATGTTCTGGCCGGAAGCGCTGTACACCACCAGAACGCCGATGCACACGATGATCGCCAAAACGCCGGTCAGCGGGCCGTCCAACCCTAGCGCGCGCAGCGTGCGCCCGCCGGCGGTCAGGGTGCGGCGGGTGCGGGATGGAGAGAATTCGTCGAATATCATGCGGTGTTCCTGGAATTCAACGATCGTCAACGCGGCTCATGACGCCGGCCAACAACGGCCAAATCAATGCGCCGATTACCGGAGCGAGCCACCGGCTGAACGTCGTTACGGGATTGCCCGTCGCGCCGTCGATCCAGAACAGAATGAACTGATAACCCGTCAGCAACGCAAAAATGGTCAGCGACTGCGACACGACCGAGAATACCCGCAGCCGGAGCCGCAAATGCGTCGCCCACGCCGCCATCAGCGTCAGCGCCAAGGCATGCTGCCCGAGCACGACGCCCCGGATCACATCGAGGGCGAGCCCCGACACGAAAGCCAGCGCCAAGCCTCCGGCGCGCGGCGATTCGATCGACCAGTAGAACACCACCAGCACCAGAAAATCGGGACGAAACGCATCGACGGGTGCGGGCAACGGCATGACCGCCAGCGCCAACGCAACCAGCGCCGATAGCGCCATGGGCAGCCGCCTGACAGCGTCGTCGCGCATCATTGATTGGGCGCTCCATTCTTCGGCGCGGCAGCGGTCTTCGGTGCGGCGACCGCTTTGGCCGGCGGCTGCGCCGGCGGCGGTGCTGACGTCGGTGCGGGGGCCTCCGGCGTCAACCACACGAACATCACTTCGCGCGACCGGTCCAGCGCCGCCGCGGGCCTCACCTCGATCTCAGCGAGGGATTGTCCCGGATCGCGCTTGACCTCGGTGATCGTGCCCACCGGATAACCGGCGGGAAACCCGCCTCCCAATCCTGAAGTCACCAGCAGGTCACCGGCGATCACATCGGCGCTGGTCGACAGGTAGGGCAGCTTCAGTCTGGTCATGTCGCCTGTGCCCACGGCGATGGTGCGCAAGCCGTTGCGGTTGACCTGGACGGGAATGGCGTGCGCCCCGTCGCTGACGAGGATGACCTCGCTGGTCAGTTCTCCCACCCGCGCGACCTGGCCGAAAACACCGCCGGCGTCGAGCACGGCCTGGCCCGCGAACACACCGTCCCGCGCGCCCTTGTCGACCAGGACCCGTTCGCGAAAGGCGTCGATGTCGAGGTTCATGATGTTGCCGACAATGAAGCGATTGGCGACTCCGGCGGTATTCTCGCGCAATGCGCGAAGCCGCTGGCTTTCGGCCTCCAGCGCCTCGTAGCGCTGCAGGCGGAAATTCGCGAGCCGCAGTTCGGCCTCGAGTCTGGCCTTGTCCGCGCGCAGGGTTTCACGCGACGAGACGCTTTCGCGAAACCAATCCCAGCCCTGGAATGGACTGGCGACGGCGATCTGCACCGGATATGCGACCACCGATAGAAAACGGCGGATATCCCCGAGATGATCGTAGCGCTTGTCGAAGATGATCAATCCCAATGCCAGCAGGCAATACAAGACGCAGCGAAGCAGCAGGCCCGTCGTTCGACCGGATGTGTCGGTGCTACGGAATGCGACCATGGGCAGCCGCTTGCATTACTCCAATCCGAAGATGCCTGGTCCATGTTCCTCGGTGAGTTCGAGGATCCGGCCGCCGCCGCGTGCGACGCAGGTCAGAGGATCGTCTGCCACCACCACAGGCAATCCGGTCTCTTCCATGAGCAATTTATCCACATCCCGCAACAGCGCGCCGCCGCCCGTAAGGACGATCCCGCGCTCGGCCACGTCGGCTCCGAGTTCAGGCGGAGTCTGTTCGAGGGCCTGCTTGACGGCGCCCACGATGCCCTGCAGGGGTTCCTGCAGAGCCTCGAGAATTTCGTTGGAGTTCAAGGTGAAGCTTCGCGGTACGCCCTCGGAGAGGTTGCGGCCCTTGACCGAAATCTCGCGAACCTGCTGGCCGGGATACGCCGAGCCGATCTCCAATTTGATGCGCTCCGCAGTCGCCTCGCCGATCAAGATGCCGTAGTTGCGGCGCACGTAGTTGGTGATGGCTTCGTCGAACTTGTCGCCGCCGATGCGGACGCTGGCCGCATAGACGATGCCGTTGAGCGAGATCACCGCCACTTCCGAGGTTCCCCCGCCGATATCGAGCACCATCGAGCCGCGCGCCTCCTGCACCGGGAGCCCCGCACCCACGGCCGCGGCCATCGGCTCCGGGACGATGTCGACGCTGCGCGCGCCCGCACCTTCGGCCGATTCCTTGATTGCACGGCGCTCCACCTGAGTGGAGCCGAAGGGGACGCACACCAGGACCCTGGGGCTCGGGGAGAGGAAGCGATTGCCGTGCACCTTCTTGATGAAGTACTGCAGCATCTTCTCGGTGTAGGTAAAGTCGGCGATGACGCCGTCCTTCATCGGCCGGACCGCGGTTATGTGTCCCGGGGTTCGGCCCAACATGTTTTTGGCCTCGACTCCGACCGCAACGATGATCTTGCCGCCGCGGGTCGGTTCGTCCTGCACCGCAACCACCGAGGGTTCGTTCAGAACGATGCCGCGCTCGCGCACGTAAATCAGTGTATTCGCGGTTCCAAGATCGATTGAGAGGTCATTTGAGAAATAACCTCTAAGGCGTTTGAACATGGGGGTTTTTTCTGCAGAATATGGGGGTTAAAAAAGTTGCGCTAATGTAACAACCGATAAGACATATAACAAGGCAACGTGTATCATGGATATCAGCTAAAAATGCGTACTCGCACGCACTTTCAAGCACTCATATGAGCCTAACCCGTCAAGACGTAGAAAAGATCGCGCACCTCGCACGGCTGTCGATCACCGTTGAGGAGATGCCGGTCTACGTGACCAGCCTGTCGAGCATCGTCGATTTCGTGGACGAGCTGTCGCGCGCCGACGTGGGCAGCGTCCTACCCATGGCGCACCCGCTCGACGGTCAGCGGCAGCGATTGCGTCCCGACGTGGTCATGGAAACCGACCACCATGAGAAGTACCAGAGAAATGCCCCCAGCGTGCAGGCCGGGCTGTATGTCGTCCCCCGGGTCATCGAGTAAGGCCCGCCGAAACCCGTGACGATGCTGCATAACCTTTCGGTCGGCGAACTCGCCGAGCTCCTCCGATTGAGAGAGCTGTCGAGCGTGGAACTCACCCGGCATTTCCTGGCGCGCATCGAGAGGCTGAATCCGGCCTTGAACGCGGTCATCACCCTGACCGTCGATGGAGCGCTCGCCGCGGCCGCGGCGGCCGATCTTCGCCTCAAGGACGGAGAGCGAGGGCCGCTCCTCGGCATCCCCCTCATTCATAAAGATATTTTCTGTACCGATGGGGTGCGCACCAGCTGTGGATCGCGCATGTTGGACAATTTCGTCGCACCCTACGATGCGACCGTGGTGGCACGCCTCAAGGCGGCCGGAGCCGTCATGTTGGGCAAGGCCAACATGGATGAGTTCGCCATGGGTTCATCGAACGAAACCAGCTACTACGGTCCGGTCAAGAATCCGTGGAACACTGCAAAAGTCCCCGGCGGATCGTCGGGCGGATCAGCGGCGGCCATGGCGGCGCGGCTGGCCCCGTTCACCACCGGAACCGACACCGGCGGCTCGATTCGGCAACCGGCGGCATTGACGGGTGTGACGGGCGTCAAACCCACGTATGGGCGTGTTTCGCGCTATGGCATGATCGCCTTCGCGTCGAGCCTCGATCAGGCCGGGGTGCTCGCCCGGACGGCGGCGGACGCCGCAACGGTGCTGAAGGCCATGGCCGGATTCGATCCGCTGGATTCCACCAGCGTCGATGAACCGGTGCCGGATTATCCGGCGATGCTCGACGCGCCGCTCCGGGGCCTGAGAATCGGCATGCTGCGGGAGTTCTTCGACGGTTTGGAGCCGCGCAACGCGGCGCTCATTCATGATGCGCTGAAGGTCTATACGTCCCTGGGCGCCACCACCGTGGAAGTGAGCCTGCCGCATCTGCCGCTCTCCGTCCCGACTTATTATGTGGTCGCGCCGGCCGAGTGCTCTTCGAATCTGTCGCGATTCGACGGCGTGCGCTTCGGCTACCGTTGCGACCAGCCGAAAGACCTCGCCGACCTGTACAAGCGTTCCCGCGGCGAGGGGTTCGGCCCCGAGGTCAAGCGGCGCATCATGACCGGCACCTATGTATTGTCCGCCGGCTATTTCGACGCCTACTATTTGAAGGCGCAAAAAGTACGCCGACTCATCACCGATGATTTTCGTGCGGCCTTTCAACAAGTCGATTTGGTGGTCGGGCCCACGACCCCCACGCCGGCCTTCGACATCGGCGCCAAGATTGACGATCCGGTCACCATGTACTTGAACGACATCTACACGATAGGCGCCAATCTGGCCGGACTGCCCGGACTGTCATTGCCGTGCGGCTTCGTCGAAGGATTGCCCATGGGTCTGCAGCTCATCGGACCGCACTTCTCCGAAGGGCGGCTGCTCAACGCGGCTCATCTTTATCAGCAGGCGACCGAGTGGCACACGCACGCTCCGCGCGGGTATGAATGATGGCTGACTGGGAAGTTGTCATCGGGCTCGAGATCCATGCCCAACTCGCCACCCGCTCGAAGATCTTCTCGGGCGCGGCAACGGCGTACGGTGCCCCTCCCAACAGCCAGGCGAGCCTGGTGGACCTGGCGTACCCGGGGGTGCTGCCAGTACTCAACGCCGAGGCCGTTCGCATGGCGGTCAAGTTCGGTCTTGCCATCGGCGCCACCGTCGCGCGCCGCTCGATCTTTGCACGCAAGAATTATTTCTACCCTGATCTGCCGAAGGGCTACCAGATCAGCCAGTACGAGCACCCGGTGGTGAGCCGCGGCTCGCTCAACGTCCTGCTCGACGATGGGACCCTCAAGACCATCGGAGTCACGCGGGCGCATCTCGAGGAAGATGCCGGCAAGTCGCTGCACGAAGGATTGGCCAATGCCAGCGGCATCGACCTCAACCGCGCCGGGACACCGCTGCTGGAAATCGTCTCCGAGCCGGATATGCGTTCGGCCAAGGAGGCGGTGGCGTACATGAAGAAGATCCACACGTTGGTCCGCTATCTCGAGATCTGCGACGGCAACATGCAGGAAGGTTCTTTCCGCTGCGACGCGAACGTGTCGGTACGGCCTCGCGGTCAGGAAAAATTCGGCACCCGCGCCGAAATCAAGAATCTGAATTCGTTCCGCTTCGTCGAAAAAGCAATTCAATATGAGGTCGCCCGGCAGGTCGAACTCATCGAGAGCGGCGGCAAGGTGGTGCAGGAAACCCGCCTGTACGATTCCGACAAGGACGAGACTCGTCCGATGCGCTCCAAAGAAGAGGCGAACGATTACCGCTACTTCCCGGATCCTGATCTTCTGCCGGTGGAAATCGACGATGGTTTCATCGAGACCGTGCGCGCGACGTTGCCGGAATTGCCCGACGAGAAGGCGGCTCGATTTGCCCGCGATCTCGCGCTCTCCGTGTATGACGCGGGGGTCTTGAGCGCGAGCCGCGAACTTGGGGCGTATTTCGAAGCCGTGGTGACCGACTTGGGTGCGACGCATGCCAAGCTCGCGGCAAATTGGGTCATGGGCGAACTATCCAGTGCACTCAATCGCGACAACGTCGACATAGCGGCCTCGCGGGTGTCCCCCGCTGCGCTTCGCGGTCTGCTGGCGCGCATCGTCGATGCGACCATTTCGGGCAAAATTGCCAAAGACGTGTTCGAGGCCATGTGGGCCGAAGGCCGGGGCGCGGACGACATCATCGAGATGCGGGGCCTGAAGCAAATCACCGATGCCGGCGCCATCGAGGGAGTCATCGACGCCGTCATCGCCGCCAATCCGAAACAACTTGCCGACTATCGGGCGGGCAAGGACAAGCTCTTCGGCTTCTTCGTCGGCCAGGTCATGAAGGCCACCGAGGGCAAGGCGAATCCGGCGCAGCTCAACGACCTGCTGAAGGTGAAGCTGGGTGCATGACCGCGATTCGCTGCATCGGTTCATCTTCGAGCACTATCCGATTCGCGGGCATTTGGTTCACTTGGACGCTTCCTGGCGTGCGTTGATCGAACATCGGGACTATCCCGAGGTGATACGCGAGGCCTTGGGCGAGGCGGTGGTGGCATCCCTGCTGCTCGCGGCGACAATCAAGTTCGAGGGCGTACTTTCACTTCAATTGCAGGGTCCCGGACCCATTCAGCTTTTGTTGGCGCAATGCACCAGCGGGTTGGGCGTACGCGGACTTGCCCGCTACGGCGAGGACCTCGAATCCGGCGCGACGGCGGCGGGCGGCATGCATGACCTGATCGGCGCCGGTAATCTCACGGTGACGTTGGAAAGCGACGATGGCTCGCAGCGCTACCAGGGAATCGTGCCCATCGCCGGCGCGCGCCTCGCCGATTCGCTGCAGATCTACTTCGAGAATTCCGAGCAACTGCCGACCCGTCTGTGGTTGTACGCCGACGAACAGGGCGCGGCAGGCATGCTGCTTCAGCGCCTGCCGGGCGAGGGCAGCGTTGCGGTGCCCGTGCCTGGAACGGCCGTCGCGGATCCTGCAGCCATCGACGACGCATGGCGCCGAGTGCAACTGATCGGCGCGACTCTGACTCCCGAGGAATTACGAAGTTTGGCGGACGCCGAGATCGTGCATCGGCTGTTCAACGAAGACGATGTGCGAATTTTCGAGCCGGCGCCGGTCTACTTCCGGTGCCGATGTTCGCGTGACCGCGTGAGCGGCATGCTGCAGGGTTTGGGCGAGACGGAGACCCGCTCGATTTTGGCTGAACGAGGCGAGGTCGAGGTGCGATGTGATTTCTGCAACCGCGCCTACGTGTTCGATGCGGTGGACGTGGCTCAGTTGTTCAACAAGGGCGTTGCGAGCGACGCGGGCAGTTCGGTCCACTGACGGCCGCCGGTCCGGCCCGGCGGTCGTTGCCGGCCGCGCTGATCTGCTCCGCCCTGCTGCTCGGCGCGCGCGTGCCCGCGGCCGACCACCCCGTGCCGTTCTATGCGAACACCTTCGAGAAACCGCCGGCGGCGGCGGCCATGATGGCCGTGGGCAGGCGATTGTTCTTCGACAAATCCTTGTCCGCGTCGGGCACGTTGGCCTGCGCGAGCTGCCACGATCCCACCCGGGGCTTCGGGCCGCCCAACGGTTTGCCTGTGCAGCGCGGTGGCATTCGTCGGCGGCGCCCGGGTGTGCGCGCCGTTCTCTCTCTGATGTATGCCCAGAATATTCCGACGTTCACCGAACATTTCTTCGAAGATGAGGGCGACGACAGCATCGACCAGGGTCCGGTCGGCGGCCGGACATGGGACGGCCGGTCGCAGTCGGCGCACGATCAGGCACGATTGCCGCTGTTCTCGCCGTTCGAAATGGCCAATCCCGGCATGGAAGCGGTCGTGTCCATGGTGCAGCGAGCCGATTACGCCGCACAGTTTCGCGATACCTTCGGCGAGCGCGTATTCGACGACGCGGAGTCGGCATTCAAGGGAGTGCTGATGGCGTTGGAAGCGTATCAGCAGACTCCTGAGGAATTCTATCCCTACAGCAGCAAGTACGACGCCTGGTTGCGGCATCAGGCGGCGCTCTCGAACGCGGAGTTGCGGGGCCTCGCGGCGTTCAATGATCCTGCGAAGGGGAACTGCGCGAGGTGCCACCCGAGCGCCATGCGCGCCGGGGCATTCCCGCAGTTCACCGACTACGGCTACGCGGGGATCGGGGCTCCGCGCAACGCTCGAATCCCGGCCAATGCGGATCCTCATTACTTCGACCTGGGGCTGTGCGGGCCGTTGCGTACCGATCTCGCCGTTAAAAAGGAGTATTGCGGCTTGTTCCGCACGCCGTCATTGCGCAATGTTGCGCTTCGCCGCGTATTTTTCCACAACGGCGTTTTCCATCGCCTCAACGATGTCGTGCGCTTTTACGCAGAACGGGACAGCCAACCACAAAAGTGGTACCCGCCAGCCGCGAACGGCGGAACGCAAAAGTTCGACGATGTACCGGAAGCGTATCAGGGCAATCTCGATCGGGAGCCTCCGTTCGATCGCCACATGGGCGAACGGCCATCATTGAGCGATCGCGATGTCGAAGACATCGTGGCCTTTCTGAACACGCTGACCGATGGCTACGAAACCGGCCGGTCGACCCCACGATAACTGGGTCAGCGTCGGGGGTGAGCGTTTTTTTTATGGCGTTCTGACGTCACGGATCCGTAACGTCAAAACGTCATGTTTTTAAAAGACGTCACCGCGGTCCCGCCGGATTTGAACGCGGCTACAGTGCAGTAACCCCTGCCAGTTGCGTCAGGGAGAGCGTCCGGGTGAGCGCGACGAATTCTCTTATATAGGCCGCGTCTGCGGTGGACCGGCTGGTAGCGGCGTACAGTTCGCAGCGCAATCCTGCGGGGCCGATGGGGCGCGATACCACATAGCCGCGCTCGATATAGTTTCCCACCGTCCAGGACGGCAGCGCAGCGATACCGCGGCCGCTTGCGACCAACTGCAGAATGGCCACGGTGAGCTCGGCGGTGCGCCGCTTCGGATTGATGCCGGCGGGCGTCAAACAATGCTTCATCAGGTCCAGCATCTCGTCCGGAACCGGATACGTGATCAGGGTCTCACCGGCGAAGTCGTCGGGTTCCAGCCACTGTTTGGATGCCAGCGGGTGCCGGGGGCTCATCAATGCGACGCTTTCATAACGAAACAGGGGGCTGAAGACGACCGTGTCCTTGGGTTCCTGCCGGTCGTGGATGATGGCGAGTTCGGCATCGCCTCGCTCGAGCAGCGGCAGCGGATCGACGACGAATCCGGAAATGATGTCGAGCTCGACCTCGGGCCAGAGTGACCGGTAGGCATCCATGGCGGGCATCAGCCAATCGAAACAGTTGTGGCACTGTACGGCGACCCGCAAGGGTCCTGCGTGGCCCTGTGCCAATCGCGCCACGTCCCTGCCAGCCTCGGCGACCTGCGGCAGGACGGCTTTGGCAAGGGTGACGAGCCGGTAGCCAATGGCCGTAAAGCGTAGCGGCCGGACATTTTTCTCCACCAGGGCGGCGCCGTAGTGGCTCTCCAGCGCCTTGAGCTGGTGAGAAAGCGCCGATTGGGTGAGAAACAGGCGGGCGGCCGCTTTGGATAAGCTGCCGCATTCTGCAAGAGCCAGCAGAGTCTCCAGATGACGCAGTTCAAGCGCGGTGGTGGCCATGAGCCGGTTTCATCCGTTCCATGAAGATAATGAGATTGTGTCACAACTGGAGGCCTCGCATGATGACCGATGAGGCGGTCCCTCATGTGGAGTACGGCGATGGCAAACCAACCAGCGGTATCGTTCGAGTTTTTCCCTCCGGGCGATGACGCGGCGGCCCGGCAACTGTGGGACGCCGTCCGACGGCTGGCGCCTCTGCAGCCGGACTTCGTGTCGGTGACCTATGGCGCCGACGGTTCGACCCGCACCCGCACCCACGACTGTGTGCTGCGCATCCTGCGCGAGACGGACCTGCGCGTTGCGCCGCATCTCACCTGTGTGGGGGCATCCAAAGATGAGGTGCTGGGCATCGCGCGAGACTATTGGCGGCAGGGAATACGGCACATGGTGGCGTTGCGAGGCGATCTGCCGGGCGGCGCAGGGCCGAGCGGGGCAGCCGCCGGACCGGATGAATTCGGCTTTCGGCACGCCTCTGACCTGGTGAGCGGTCTCGCGAGTACCGCTCCTTTTGAGATCTCGGTGGCTGCCTACCCGGAAGGCCATCCGGAATCGGACGGCGTCGAGGCGGATCTGGAGAATTTGAAGCGCAAGATCGATGCCGGCGCCGGGCGCGCGATCACGCAGTTCTTCTTCGACACGGACGTCTTCCTGCGCTACCGCGATCGCTGTTCGGCCGCCGGCATCCACATCAATATCGTCCCCGGCATACTGCCCATCACACGCTTTCCACAATTGTTGCGATTCGCGGGGCGTTGCGGCGCCTCGGTTCCCGAATGGCTGCGCCGCCGCTTCGACGGTCTGGACGACGATCCTGAAACCCGCCGCATGATCGCGGCGCACGTGGCGATCGAACAGGTGCATCGTCTACAGGAGCATGGCATCGAGGAATTTCATTTCTACACGCTCAATCGCGCCGAACTATCCTATGCGATCTGTCACGCGATGGGCTTGCGCCCACGCGTCGCCGACCAAGTGCAGGTGGCCTGATGCAAGCGAGACGGCGACCGGCGCGGGCCGATGCCTTCCTTTCGTTGCTGCGGGAACGGCTGGTGATTCTCGACGGCGCCATGGGCACCATGATTCAGCGCCATCGCTTGAGCGAGGCTGATTTTCGCGGCAGCCGATTTGCGCAGTGGCGCAGCGATCTGCGAGGCAACAATGATTTGCTGACCATCACGCAGCCGCAGATCATCGGGGCGATTCATCGCGACTATCTGCTCGCGGGCGCGGACATCATTTCGACAAATACATTCAATTCGACACCCGTGTCCCAGTCGGATTACCGGATGGAATCGCTGATCGGCGAACTGAACCTCACCGCCGCGCGCGTGGCGCGACAGGCTGCCGACGAAGTGGGCGCCGCCACCGGCCGGCAATGCTTCGTCGCCGGCGCGCTGGGGCCGACCGGCCGCACGGCGTCATTGTCGCCCGACGTGAACGATCCGGGCTTCCGCAACACTACATTCGATGACCTGGTGGCCGGCTATTCCGAAGCGGCGCGCGCGCTGGTCGACGGCGGCGTCGACGCCTTGTTGATCGAAACCATTTTCGACACCTTGAATGCCAAGGCGGCCCTGTTCGCGGTACGCGAAGTCCTCGACGGCGCCGGCATCGATCTACCCATCATCGTCTCCGGAACGATTACCGATGCCTCGGGACGCACCTTGTCGGGCCAGACCACCGAGGCGTTCTGGAATTCCATTCGGCACGCGCGGCCGGCCATCGTCGGACTCAATTGCGCGCTCGGCGGAAAGCAGCTGCGGCCCTACATCGAGGAACTGTCGAGAATAGCGGACACCCACGTGTGCGCCTACCCGAATGCCGGCCTGCCGAATGCCTTCGGCGAATACGATGAGACGCCGGCCGAAACCGCTGAGACCTTGCGCGAATTCGCCATGAGCGGTTTCGTCAACATGGTCGGCGGCTGCTGCGGCACGACGCCGGATCACATCCGCGCCATCGCAAGCGCGGTTGCCGGCGCACCGCCCCGAAGCGTGCCGACGATCGCCCGCGCCTGCCGCCTCTCCGGCCTGGAGCCGCTCTCGATTGACGGCGACAGCCTCTTCGTCAATGTGGGAGAGCGCACCAACGTCACGGGATCCGCGAAGTTTCGCAAGCTGATCGAGGCCGGCGACTATGCGGCTGCCGTCGATATCGCGCGGCAGCAGGTCGCGAACGGCGCGCAGATCATCGACGTCAACATGGACGAGGGCATGCTCGATTCGCAGGCGGCCATGACGAGGTTTCTAAACCTGATCGCCGGCGAGCCCGATATCGCCCGCGTGCCGGTGATGATCGACTCCTCGAAGTGGACCGTGATCGAAGCGGGTCTGAAATGCGTGCAGGGTAAATCCATCGTCAACTCCATCAGCCTCAAGGAGGGCGAAGACACGTTTCTCCTGCACGCCCGCCTCTGTCTGCGTTACGGAGCGGCCGTCGTAGTGATGGCGTTCGACGAAAAAGGCCAGGCGGACACGATACGCCGCAAGGTGGAGATCAGCGAGCGCGCGTACAAGCTTTTGACCGAGCGGCTCGATTTCCCGCCCGAGGACATCATTTTCGACCCGAACATTTTTGCGGTGGCCACCGGCATAGAAGAACACAATCGCTACAGCCTGGATTTCATCGAGGCGACGGCGAAGATCAAGGAACTCATGCCCGCGGTGCACGTGAGCGGGGGCGTGAGCAATGCGTCGTTCTCGTTCCGCGGCAACGAACCGGTGCGGCAGGCCATGCATTCGGTGTTCCTGTACCACGCGATCCGTGCGGGCATGACCATGGGTATCGTCAACGCCGGTCAGCTCGGCATTTACGAGGATATCCCCGCCGATCTGCGTGACCGTGTCGAGGATGTGATCCTGGCGCGCCGCGATGATGCGACGGAGCGGCTCCTCGAGATCGCCGAGCAATTCAAGGGCGGCGGATCCGTCAAGCGCGGCGACGATCTGGAATGGCGCAAGCTCCCGGTGGAGGAGCGTTTGCAGCATGCGCTCGTGAAGGGCCTCGATGAATTCGTGCTCGCCGACACGGAGGAAGCGCGGCTCAAGGCCAAGCGGCCGCTCGACGTGATCGAGGGGCCGCTGATGGGCGGCATGAACGTGGTGGGCGATCTATTCGGATCGGGGAAAATGTTCCTGCCGCAGGTCGTGAAGTCGGCACGCGTCATGAAGAAAGCCGTGTCGGTGCTGATTCCCTATATCGAACAGGAGAAGTCGGGCGCAAGCCGTTCCAACGGCAAGGTGGTCATGGCGACAGTGAAGGGCGATGTCCACGACATCGGCAAGAACATCGTCGGCGTGGTCCTGCAATGTAATAACTTCGAAGTGGTGGATCTGGGCGTGATGGTTTCCTGCGAAAGGATCCTGGAAGCCGCCACGCGAGAGGGCGCCAATCTCATCGGATTGTCCGGGCTCATCACCCCGTCATTGGACGAAATGGTGCACGTGGCCAAGGAGATGCAGCGCCTGGGATACACGCAGCCCTTGTTGATCGGCGGCGCTACCACGTCGCCGGCCCACACGGCCGTGAAAATCGATCCGCAGTACAAGGGCCCGGTGATCTACGTGAAGGATGCGTCGCGGTCGGTGGGCGTATGTCAGCAGCTGGTCACCAAGGATACGCGCGATGCCTACGTCGCCAACATCAAGGTGGAAAATGAGCGGCGCCGCGAACAGCACCGCAACAAGAGCGTCAAGTCGCCGCAATTGACGCTGGCGGAGGCACGCGCCAAGAAATTGAAAATCGACTGGTCGGCCTACGCGCCGCCCGTCCCCAATTTCCTGGGCGTCAGGGCGTTCGAGAATTATCCGTTGGCGGAGCTCGTGCCCTACATCGATTGGATGCCATTTTTCAATGCATGGGAATTCGCCGGGAAGTTTCCGGACATCCTGCAAGACCCGGTAGTCGGTGAAGCGGCCTCCAATCTGTATGCGGACGCACAGAAGATGCTCAAGACCCTGGTCGATGAAGAATGGCTGCAAGCGCGCGCCGTGGTCGGATTCTTTCCGGCCAACACGGTGGGTGACGATGATATCAACGTGTACTCCGACGAGACCCGGTCGGCGTCGACCGTCCGCCTGCATCAGTTGCGGCAGCAGAAATCCAAGCCGCAGGACCAGGCGCAATTGTGCCTGTCGGACTTCGTGGCGCCGGCGCACAGCGGTCGCGCCGACTACATCGGCGCCTTCGCGGTGACGGCCGGGATCGGGATCGATGCTCACGTGGCGAGGTTCGAAGCCGCACACGACGATTACAGCAGCATCATGCTGAAGGCATTGGCCGATCGTCTTGCGGAGGCGCTCGCCGAGCGCATGCACGAACGCGTGCGCCGCGAATTCTGGGGCTATGCGGCGCAGGAGCAATTGGACAGCACGGGACTGATTCGCGAAGAGTACCGGGGCATTCGTCCCGCGCCGGGCTATCCGGCCTGTCCCGATCACACCGAGAAGGCAACACTGTGGAAGCTCCTGGACGCGGAGCGCACGGTCGGCATCAAGTTGACGGAGTCATTTGCGATGTTTCCGACCGCCGCCGTGAGCGGATTTTATTTCTCACACCCTCGGTCGCAGTATTTCGGCGTCGGTAAGATCGACCGTGACCAGGCGGCAAGCTACGCGCAGCGGAAGGGCATGCGCGTGGCCGAAGCGGAGCGCTGGCTTGCACCGATTTTGGGCTACGACCCCGATGTCGCGGCGGGGGCCGCGCCGGCCGCGGTCGCCACGGCCGACGCTGCGTAGCGTCCCAGACGCGACTTGGCGTCTATGCGGCTTGGCGTCTATTGCGGCTTGGCGTCTAGATAGGCTCGTCGAGCGATTTTGCGAGCGGCGTGAAAGTTTTCGGTCCCGCTGCGGTCATGTGCCAGCAGTCTTCCAACCGGACGCCGAATTCGCCGGGAATATAGATTCCGGGTTCGTCCGAAAAGCACATTCCCGCTTGCAGCGGGGTCTCGTCACCGTGAACGAGGTAAGCCGGTTCGTGGCCGTCCAGCCCGATGCCGTGGCCGGTGCGATGGGACAAGCCCGGAAGCCGGTAGCCCGGCCCCCACCCCTGCTGCTCGTAATAGCGGCGCACCGCATCGTCGATGGCTCCCGCGCGCACACCGGGTTTCGCGGTCTCGAGCGCGATTTCCTGGCCGCGCTTGACCGTATTCCAGACTTTGCGCTGACGCGGGCTCGGATCGCCGAACACCCAGGTGCGCGAGATGTCGGATTGATAGCCCTGAACGACACAGCCGCAGTCCATGAGAATGACCGAACCGTCGCGGATCGATTGCGCCTGCTTGGAGCCATGGGGATAGGCCGATGCCTCGTTCAACAGCACCAGGGAAAATTCCGGCGCCCCGCCCAGCGCAATCGTCGCGCCGTTCATGAGGACTTCGATCTCCGAAGGATGCATGCCGCGCGCCACATGCGAGTGAACCCAACGCAGCGCTTGTATGGTGACGTCGTTTGCCACCTGCAGCAATGCCAGCTCCGCCGGCGATTTGATGAGACGGCAGGCGCGAACCAGCGCGTCCCCGGAGACGATACTGTAAGCGTCCGAGGCGTGGCGCACGCCGTCCACGATGAAAAAGCGAACCGTGGGTTCCACGGCGATGACTCCCCCGGCAACGCCGCGGTCGCGCAGGCCTTCGACGATTTTTTCGAAGGGATTCTCGGGTTCGTTCCAAATCCGGACATCGCCGCCGACCTGCAGCGTCTCGCGCACCGACGGTTCCTCGAAAGCCGGCGTCACGACCAACACGGCGCCCTTGGCCGGTATGACGGCGGCCGTGATGCGCTCGGACCGGCGCCAGCTTATTCCGGTGAAATATTCCAGAGAGGATCCGGACTCGACCAAGAGAGCGCTGATTTTCTGCTGCGTCATCAGCGCCTGCACCCGCGCGATCCGGCCCATGCGTTCCTCTGCCGATATCGGTTGCACACCGGTGGTGATCGATTTCAGGTCGCCGGCCGGCGCCGTCCCGGCGGCCCGAGTCGAGTTGCCCGCCGCGGCTGCCGCACACGCGCCAGCGATAAAGCTGCGTCTGGATACCATGGATTTCCTACTTGGGTCCGCTGCGAACCGCGGCAATCAGCTTCCGAAAAAAATCCAAATCGGCGCCGCCGGGCATCAGTCGTCTGCCGACCAATATACCAGGCGTACCGTCGAGATCCAGTGCGTGCGCTTCGGCATCATTGCGCGCGAGCAGCGCGGTGATCTGCGCGGCATGCGCCGCCAGATCCTTCTTCAATCTGCCGAGGTCGACTCCCGCACGCTGCAGGATCGCTTCTATCTGATCGTTCCGGCCCAGGCGCCCACCCGCCAGCAGCGCATCGTGTGCGATCAAATACTTATCCTGCCATCCCGCCGCCAACGCACAGCGGGCCGCGTACATCGAAGATTCCCCCAGCACCGGCCAATCCTTGTAGACGATTGCGAGCTGCTGATCCTCGGCCAGCAGCCGCTTGAACGTGGGGACCACCTGCCTACAGAACGGACAGTTGTAGTCGAAGTACTCGACGATGGTCAGGTCGGGGTTGCGTGCACCGGTCATTTCGAGCCCCGGTCTGGCCAGGATCGCTTTCTCGCCGGCGCGCGAAATTTCCTGCAGCTCCTGCGAAAACGCCCCGGTCGGGAGCAGTGCGAGCCCGCCGATGGTCAATAGCGCGAGAGCGCTCAGTTTGAACCTGCCGACAATGCTGAAGAGTCGCATGGAGACGGGAACCTTAGCATAGGCGCCGCCGAAGGAGATGGGAGCGCGCCGCGGTGGCCGGCTATGGGGGAAATACCCTAGGCCATCCGAAAGATCGGAAAACGGCGGCAAAGATGATTAAGATTGGGCCATCGTCCGATGACTCGGCTCATCGGCTTTCCATTCGAATACAAATAATGCAGGGAGAAATTCATGAAGGGCGTGAGATTCCGCGTTTTTAGTACCGTGTCGTCCGCAATCGGGCTGGCACTCGGCCTTGCGAACGTAAGCCGGGCCGAGCTGCCCGATACTCAAAGAAATGTGCCGCACTGGGCCTCGACGACGAACCACGTCGCGAGCGCCGCCGAGAGCGACCGCGTGACCATCGTGGCCTACTTGAGCCTGCGTAATCAGCCGGCACTCAAGGATCTGATAACCGCGCAGGCCACGCCGACCAGTCCTCATTATGGTCAATACCTGACTCCTGAACAATTCCACGCGCAGTTTTCCCCCAAGGCACCCGACGTGCAGCGTGTGCAGCACTCGCTGGAAAAACTTGGCTTCCACATCGAACACGTTCCCGCCAGCGGCTTGTTCGTAAGGGCGAGCGGCAGCGTCGCCCAGGTCAAGGCCACTTTCGGCGTCAGCCAGGAGCTCTATTCCTACAAGGGTAAGATTCTCCGCGCCAATGCCGAGACGCCGCGGATCCCGGCCGCGATTTCCGATGTAGTCACTTATGTGGCGGGACTCGACCAGACCGGTGCCCTGCGCACGCCCAGCCACATTCGGCTGAACGAGGCGGAAAGCGGCTCCGCGCGAGCGGCCGCCAGAGCAGCAGCCGGCAGCCAAGCGGCGCCGAATGCTCCGCCGCCGGTGGCGGCGAATCTGCCTTCGGGAGTTTGCAGCGATTACTGGGGCGACCATAGCGCGACTCTGTCGACCGCCGCGGGGCCGTATCCGAAGACGTTGCCCTGGCTCGTCTGTGGTTATGACCCGCAGCAAGTTCGCCAAGCCTACGGGGCGGATTCGGTCCGTCAAGACGGCTCGGGCGTGCGCGTTGGAATCGTCGATTTGTATGCCTCGCCGACCATTCAGGAGGACGTCAATCGCTATTCGAAGAATCACGGACTGCCGCGACTCACGTCGAAGAACTTCCGGCAAATCGTGCCGGCGGGACTATTCGACGTGCCGGCGGATGATCCGTGCGGACCTCAGGGCTGGTACGGTGAAGAGAGCTTGGACTTCGATGCCGTGCATTCCATGGCGCCGGGCGCGTCGATCATCTATTCCGCAACCGCCTGTACGGATCCCGGCAACGGCGGATTGTACGAACTCATCGACAATCATCTTGCCGACATCGTCACCAACAGCTATGGGTTCAACGGCGAGAATCTGCCCACCGATTTCATCAATGCCGAAGATCAGTATTTCTTGCAGGCCGCGGCCGAAGGCATGAGCATCCTGTTCTCGAGCGGTGACAGTGGCGATCTCGCGGCCATCAATGGATACGCGTCGGGCAGTTGGGAAGCGACCAGCCCCTACGTCACCGCGGTCGGCGGCACCAGTCTGGCGCTGTTCAATCGCAGCGGCGAGAAGAAGGAGTGGGGCTGGGGCACCTACCGCGTCTCCATGAACGGCGTCACCGTTTCCGCCGACGGCAAGACCATTGCCACCTCCGGACCGGCGCTGCCATTTGCCTACTATGCCGGCGCCGGCGGCGGTCCGAGCGTCATCGAACTTGCGCCGTGGTATCAGGCGGCCGTCCCGTACAGCCTGTCGGGCTACACCACCCTGGTGGACGGCACGGTGGTCCCGCTCGGTGCGGCGTATCGCGTAACTCCCGACATTTCGATGGTGGGTGATCCGTACACCGGCTTCTTGTATGGCGAGACCTTCACCATCGCCGGCGATCCGGTGAGCGATTCGGGATGCACGCCGATCTCCGCGACCACGGAGTATTGCGAGGGCAGCATCGGCGGCACGAGCCTGTCGTCACCCCTGTTCGCGGGCGTGCTCGCGCTCGTCAATCAGGCACGGTTCCAGCACCACAAGGGACCGGTGGGCTTCGTCAATCCGGCCCTGTACGCGCTCGGCCACGGCGGGGATGACTCCGAGTCGGCGCCCATCGTCGATGTGAAGAAGCCGTCTTCGCCCACGGCGCTGCTGCGCGGATACCTCGGGAGTCCGAACAGGTTGCGCGTCGTGACGATAAATTCGGTACCGAATCCCAACTACGTTCCGGGGGAAGACCATCAGCCGGCGGTGATCGAAGGCGCCAACACGTCGTACTTGACGACGCGCGGTTATGACGAGGTGACCGGGTTCGGTACGCCGAACGTGCCCGCGCTGATACGAGCTTTCGAGCGTTTCTGATTCTGCAGGTGTGATTCCGCAAGCGTAATTCCAAGCGCGACCGGTCAGGACCTTGAAGGGTCCTGACCGGTTTTCCGGCCGCCGGGCCCTTCCTCAAGGCTTCGCCGCCCCGTTCTTCCCCATCGGTTAATATCGCTCCCTGGAAGAGGAGTGACAGAACGATGCGACGTGTAGCCGATGCGATCGTCGAGCGCCTGCGCGCGCACGACACGCGACAAGTATTCACCGTGGCGGGCGAAAGTTACCTGGATGTGCTCGATGCGCTCTACGGGGTGCGCGATGCGCTGAATGTGGTCACCTGCAGGCACGAAGCGGCCGCGGCCAATATGGCGGAGGCGACTGCAAAGGTCACCGGACGTCCGGGCGTGGCCTTCGTCACCCGCGGGCCGGGTCTCGCGCATGCCAGCATCGGGATCCACACGGCGCAACAGGACTCAACGCCCATGGTGCTGTTCGTCGGCGAGATTGCGCGCGAAGATCGCTGGCGGCGTGCCTTTCAGGAAGTCGACCTGACTCAAGTCTTCGCCGACCTGGCGAAAGGCGTGCTACGGATCGATCTTGCGAACCGCGCCGTTGAACTGGTCGATCGCGCCTTCCAGCTTGCCCAGTCGGGGCGGCCGGGGCCGGTCGTCGTGGGCCTGCCGGAGGACGTGCTCGGAGAGCCTTATGACGCGGCTGATGGCCCCCCATCGGCGAGTCCGTCCCTGCAGCCCGCCGCCGACGTCATCGAGGGCATCGCAGC
>JAXDQI010000334.1:0-4146 GCA_034667965.1 Gammaproteobacteria bacterium | reverse complement strand
GAGTTGAGAATTAGCCCCTAGAAAAGCGCTCGTCCGCGCCGCACAATGGGAAGGTCTACTGGGGAAGTGTTTTTGAAGAATCTCGCCTGGATCCTCTCTATCCTCTTGGTGCTCGCAACCACGTCCTTTTCGGCAGGCGCGGCGCCGCCCAACGGCCGTAAGCTGTACAAGTGGGTGGACGAACAGGGCGTGACCCATTTCGGGGACCACATCCCGCCGGAATACGCATCCCAGGAACAGCACGTCATCAATGCCCAAGGCGTGGAGACCGAGCGCATCGAGGCGCAGCGGACCCCGGAGCAGCTGGCTGCCGAAGACAAGAAGAAATTCGACGCCGAACAGAAGGCGAGCCGCGACAAGAACCTGCTGAACACCTACGTCTCCGTGGCGGAAATCGAGCGGCTGCGCGATCAACGGGTGGCGCTGCTGTCCGACCAGATCAAGGTCACGGGTCAGTTTCTGGAGATATTGAATGGGCGCATGAAGAAGCTGCGCGTCGCCAGTCAGCGGTTCAAGCCATACAGCAACGACCCGAAGGCGCCACCCATGTCCGATCAGATCGCGGAGGATCTGGTTCGTGTCGGCAATGATATCCACACCCAGGAGGAAAATCTTCGCGAGAAGCGCAGCGAAGAGGCGACCATGAGCAAGCAATTCGAGAGCGATATCGCGCGCTTCAAGGAATTGAAGGGCATCCATTGACGCCTAAAACTCGAATTCTGCTCGGAGTGACCGGCGGCATCGCCGCCTACAAGAGCCCGGACCTGGTACGACGCCTGATGGAGCGCGGCGCCGAGGTACAGGTCGTGATGACCGACGCCGCGCAGAAATTCGTCACCCCGATGAGTTTTCAGGCGGTATCCGGCCGACCCGTACGCTACGATCTGTGGGATGGCGCAGCGGAGGCCGCCATGGGTCATATCGAGCTGGCGCGCTGGGCGGAACTGGTGTTGATCGCACCCGCAAGCGCCGACTTCATCGCCCGCTTGGCCGGCGGCCGTGCCGATGATTTATTGGCGACCCTGTGCCTGGCGACAGAGGCCCCCATCGCGCTCGCGCCGGCCATGAACCGGGTCATGTGGGTGAACAAAGCGACGCAGACGAACGTCGAGACGTTGATTTCGCGCGGCATGCGTATTCTCGGGCCTGACTCCGGCAACCAAGCCTGCGGCGAAATCGGCCCCGGCCGCATGTGGGAGCCCGCGGCACTCGCCCGGAGTGTGCTGGAGCCGCCTGCGAATGCGGGATTGCTGTCCGGTCTCAATGTTTTGATTACGGCCGGACCCACCCGTGAGCGGCTCGATCCGGTGCGGTACCTCACCAATCGAAGCTCCGGGAAAATGGGCTTCGCCGTCGCGGCCGCAGCCCGGGAAGCCGGCGCGCACGTCACCATTGTGAGCGGCCCGGTACAGCTTGCGACGCCCGCCGGCATTACCCGCATCAATGTGGAGAGCGCACGGGACATGTACGCGGCCGTGCACCGGCACATCGCGGAGGCCGACGTGTTCATCGCCGCTGCGGCCGTGGCCGATTTTCAACCAGTGACGGTGGCCAAGCATAAGATCAAGAAACAGGGTGTTTCGGTGAAGCTCGATCTCGAACCCGCGCCCGACATCGTCAAATCGGTGGCGGAAATGGCCAAGCGCCCGTTCGTGGTTGGATTTGCCGCCGAAACCGACGATGTCGAGGACAACGCGCGCAGCAAGCTCAAACGCAAGAAACTCGACATGATCGCCGCCAACCGCGTCGGGGACGGCATCGCCTTCGACTGCGACGACAATGCGCTCACCGTGATTTGGCCGGGTGGAAAAGTCGAGGTCGCACGCGGCCCCAAGATCGATGTGGCCCGGGCCCTGGTCGCCCTGATCGCGGAACGGCTTCCGCCAACCGATGGCCCGCGCCGCGCCGCCCGCAAACGCCGCACCACGCCCGCCGACCCGCGCACCCGGCTTCGCAGCCGTCGCGCACGCCGCGTATGACTCGCGATTCGCGTATGAAGCGGACGATCAAGGTACGCATTCTCGATCCCCGCATCGGCCGCGAATTTCCGCTGCCTCAGCACGCCACCCCGGGCTCTGCCGGGTTGGATCTTCGCGCATGCATCGATGCGCCGTTGGTGCTCGAGCCCGGAGCCGCCGAATTGCTGGCAACCGGCATCTCGATCTACGTCGAGGACCCCGGCCTCGCGGCGCTGCTGTTGCCGCGGTCCGGTCTCGGTCACAAGAACGGCATCGTCCTCGGCAATCTCGTCGGGCTGATCGATTCCGACTACCAGGGACCGCTGATGGTATCGTGCTGGAATCGCGGATCGGCACCGTTCACCGTCACGCCCGGTGATCGCATCGCTCAAATGGTGATAGTTCCCGTCGTTCACGTCGATTTCGAGGTGGTCGAGGATTTCGCCGCGTCGCGCCGCGGCGGCGGCGGCTTCGGCAGCTCCGGACACAATTAATATTCGGCGCTGCGCGCCTCACCCCTGCGGGGCCGCCGCGTTCGCGGCGTTCAACTCGGCCTGCGGCCGAGTTAGTCTCGGCGCATCGCTAGTCTCTGCGGTCGCCTCATATCTGCGGTTACCAATCTGGGCGGTCTCCTGCGAAATGGCGCTAGTGCTTAGGTACCCGCGCCGTCATGCTCGCGCGCATGGCAATTCGGGATTGGCCCCGCGATGAACGACCGCGCGAGAAGCTCCTCGAGAAGGGCGCGGCGGCCCTATCCGATGCGGAACTGTTGGCGATTCTGCTCCGATGCGGAACCCGAGGGTCTTCAGCCCTCGATCTTGCGCGCGACGTGCTCAAGAGCTTTCGAGGTTTGCGAAAATTCATCGCCGCCGATCGGCGGCGCTTTTGCGCCGTGCCCGGACTCGGGTTGGCGCGGTTCGCCGAGTTGCAGGCCGCGGTCGAAATCTCCCGGCGCCAGCTCACCGAGTCGCTTAAAGTGGGGCCCTCTCTGGCCAGTCCCCGTGCGACCTGCGATTTTCTCGTCGCGAAGCTGCGCGACCTCGAACATGAAGTGTTCTGTTGCCTGTATCTCGACAAGCGTCACCGCCTGATCGAGTACGAAGAGCTGTTTCGCGGCACCATCGACGGTGCGAGCGTACATCCCCGCGAAATCGTCAAGCTGGCCCTGCAGCGCAACTCGGCGGCGGTGATCGTCGCTCACAACCATCCGTCCGGGGTTGCCGAACCCAGTCAGGCCGACGAACTCATCACCCAGCGACTGAAAGAGGCCCTCGGCCTGGTCGACATCCGGCTGCTCGATCACATCATCGTGGGCGACGGAGCGAGCGTGTCGCTGGCGGAACGTGGACTGGTCTAATGTGAAGCAGGGACGCTCAATTGACTCTGCAAGCGTCTCGGAGAATCGAACGAGTATTTCGCATCGCTAGGACGCTGACAAACGTCGCAATTCTTGACTGAGCTGAGAGCCGGCTGTATTCGGTTTTGTACACTTCGAGTACTTTCAACTCAGGCACGTCCAGTTTTTCGGACAGCGCCTGAATTGCTCGCTGAGCGTCGTCGTCTGAGCTTGGAATTGGCTCCGGCATCTTCACGACCTCCATATGTGGCATTGCCCTGAAAAACCGCTTTGCAAATCGTCGGGGGCGCTGAGCGAGATCGATCGCTGGACCTGTTTGTCAAACCGCGAAAGTCCGCGTCACTTGCGTCGGTGACTACTTTCTCACTGAACGATGGAGCACGCAACGGGGGCGGCGAATGTTTCACCGCGCATGTTTGTTCCTGGATCCAGGCGATCGAACTGCCGGCGTGAGGAATCGAGTTCATCTCATTGTTTTGGCACGAGCGGATCGACTCAGCCACTACGTGAGTACTGGCGCCCCATTTAAGTGCAAACAAAAGTCGCCCTTCAACTTCGCACGACATCTTTTCACCGTGCGGTGAAAATTGCTCACTCGACGACTTAAGCCACTGAAAACACGTGCCTTTCCGGAATCCGCTCACGAGAGTCGCGATTCACGGTGTAAAGGCATTGCGTCCATAATAGTGCAGTCAGCTAGCGGTCGTGCACCAGGCTGATTCACTGTTAAATGGAGACTGAAGATGATTGGATTGATCGCCCGCTGGGGCCACAACGTGTTGTTGAGCAGCATTGCCCTCGTGACCATCGCCGTGGTGATTTTGGCGAAGT